>NZ_JAGPXJ010000009.1:0-127561 GCF_018070605.1 Streptomyces sp. B15 | reverse complement strand
CGGGTGACGACATCCCCGTCGGCAGCCCCATCGCCGGACGCACCGACCAAGCGCTCGACGATCTGGTGGGCTTCTTCGTCAACACCTTGGTCCTGCGCACCGACACCTCTGGGGCACCGACCTTCCGCCAGCTTCTGGATCGCGTTCGTGAGACCTCACTGGCCGCCTTCGCCCACCAGGAGGTGCCCTTCGACCACTTGGTGGAGGCGATCAACCCGGCCCGGTCACCGTCCCGGCACCCGTTGTTCCAGGTGATGTTCTCCATCGACACCGACGAGGCCGATGCGTTCTCCCTCCCAGGTCTGGAAACCACCGCTGCACCGGTGGCGACGCCGACGGCCAAGTTCGACCTCGACATCGTCGTCTCCGAGCAGCGCTCGGGGGACGGCGAGTGCCTCGGTCTGACGGGGGCGATCGTGTACGCCACCGACCTGTTCGACCACGCCACGGTCCGGGACATCGCGGTGCGCTGGACGCGGCTCCTGGAAGCAGCCGTGCAGCACCCGGACCGGCCGATCAGCCACATCGACGTCCTGTCAGCCGACGAGAGACACCGCGCCCTGGGCGGGACCTCGGGTGAGACGGTGACGTGGGGGCCTGCGCGCACACTCCCCGACCTCTTCGGCGAGCAGGTGAGCACCGCACCCGACTCGGTCGCCGTGGTGGCCGGCGGTACCGCCCTCACCTACGGTGACCTGAACGTCCGGGCCAACCGGCTCGCCCATGCCTTGACCGCTCGCGGCGTCGGAGTCGAGGACGTTGTCGCCCTCGCTCTGCCGCGTTCGGCCGACCTCGTCGTGGCGATCCTCGCCGTGCTCAAATCCGGTGCCGCGTACCTCCCGCTCGACCCCGACCATCCGACCGCCCGCCGCACGGGCATGCTCGACGACGCGCGGCCCGTGCTGCTGCTGTCGGATGCTGCCACCGCCGATGCCGTGGATTCCGAGTCCCGTCTGCCGCACCTGCTGCTCGACGCGCCAGAAACCGCCCGGGAGCTGGCGGCGCAGTCCGAGGCCGACCCGATCACAGGGCTGCTGCCCGACCATCCGGCGTACGTGATCTACACCTCGGGGACGACGGGGGAGCCCAAGGGCGTGGTGGCCCGGCACGCCGGCGTGGCCGGAACAGTGGCCCAGTACGGGGAGCAGGTGTTCACCCCCGCGGCCGAGCGGGCAGGCAGGGGGAGGCTGCGGGTGGCGCTGACCGCCTCGGTGTCCTTCGACGCGTCCTGGGCCCAACTGGCGGCGCTCATGACCGGACATGAACTGCATGTGGCCGACAGTGCGACCTACACGGACGGGGAGCGGTTCACAGCTTGGCTCCTCCGCCACCGGATCGACTCCGTCGACGTCACGCCCTCGTACATGCGTGTTCTGATCGATCACGGACTGTTCGCGAGCGAGCGGTGGCGGCCGAGCGTTGCCGTGCTCGGCGGTGAAGCGCTGCCCGAGCGGCTGTGGCAGGAGCTGCGGGCGGTGGAGGGACTGGTGGCCCACAACATGTACGGGCCGACCGAATGCACCGTGGACGCCGTACGCGCCCGGCTCGACGATGCGGCCACCCCGGTGCTCGGGCTGCCGGTCGCGGGCGCTCGAGCCTACGTCCTGGACGGGGCGTTGCGGCCTGTGCCACCGGGCGTGCTCGGCGAGTTGTATGTGGCCGGTGCGGGCTTGGCGCGCGGATATCTGCATCGTCCGGGGCCGACTGCCGCACGCTTCGTGGCCGATCCGTACGGGCCGTCGGGGACGCGGATGTATCGCACCGGTGACCTGTGCCGCCGACGGCCTGAGGGGTGGCTCGAATTCGCCGGGCGGGTGGATGACCAGGTCAAGGTGCGCGGTCACCGTATCGAGCCGGGCGAGATCGAGACGGTGCTGACCCTCCACCCGCAGGTGGCCCGGGCCGCCGTGATCGCCCGTGAGGACCGCCCGGGCGACGTACGTCTGGCTGCCTACACCGTGCCCGCTCCCGGGGCCGAGGCGGCTTCGGCCGAGCTGCGGACCTTCCTCCGCGAGCGGCTCCCCGACTACATGGTGCCGGCGGCATTCGTGCGGCTGGACGCGTTGCCGTTGACGCCGAACGGGAAGCTGGACCGAGCCGCGCTGCCCGCACCGGACGCCACCGCTGCTGCAGGGCCGAGTCGCAGTTCGTGCACGCCGGAAGAGCAGGTGCTGTGCGAGCTGTTCGCCGAGGTGCTGGGGGTGTCCGACGTCGGCGTCGACGACGACTTCTTCGCGCTGGGCGGTCACTCTCTGCTCGCGACCCGTTTGACCAGCCGAATCCGGGCCACGCTCGGCGCGGAGCTCACCGTGCGCGCACTGTTCGAAGCTCCCACCGTCACCGATCTGGCGGCACGCCTCGACGGCGGCACGCAGCCCGCGCGCAGCCCCCTGACTCCCATGCCGCATCCCGGCAGGACGCCACTGTCGTCGGGGCAGCAGTTGATGCTGCTGCTGCACCGCTTGGAGGGGCCCAGCCCCACGTTCAACATCCCGTTGGCACTGCGCATGACCGGCCGGCTGGACAAGAAGGCACTGGAGCGGGCCCTGGCCGACGTGGTGACCCGGCACGAACCCCTGCGGACCGTGTTCCCCGAGGCCGGTGATGAGCCCTTCCAGGACGTACTCGACGCGGAGGTGGCCCGGCCCCGGCTGCATATGACCGCAGTCGGTGAGAAGGAGCTGCCGAAACGGCTGACTGAAGCCTCCCGCTACGCATTCGATCTGGCCGCCGAACCGCAGCTGCGTGCGGAACTCTTCGCCCTCGGGCCGACAGAGCACGTGCTGCTGATCGTCGTCCACCACATCGCAGCCGACGGCTGGTCGATGGCACCGCTGACCCGGGATCTGACGACCGCCTACATCGCCCGGAGCCGGGGCGAGGAGCCAGTATGGGACCCGCTGCCGGTGCGGTATGCCGACTACACGCTGTGGCATCGGCAGTTGCTGGGGGATCCCGCCGACCCCGACAGCCTTCGGAATCGGCAGCTCGCCCACTGGTCAGGCGAGTTGAGCGGGATGCCCGACGAACTGAAGCTTTCGTTCGACAGGCCCCGTCCCGCCGCCGTCTCGCACCGCGGTGCCTATGCCCTGGTCCGGATCGACGCGGAGGTGCATACGGCTCTCACAAAGCTGGCGCGCCAATCCGGCGCCAGTCTGTTCATGGTGCTGCACGCGGGTCTGGCCGCCCTGCTGACCAAACTCGGCGCAGGCACCGACATCCCCGTGGCCTCTCCTGTCGCCGGGCGCACCGACCAGGCGCTCGACGACCTCGTCGGATACTTCGTCAACATCCTCGTTCTGCGGACCGACACCTCGGGTGATCCGACCTTCACCCAACTCGTCGCGCAGGTCCGTGATACGGCACTGGCCGCCTACGCCCACCAGGATGTGCCCTTCGATCATCTGGTGGCGGGGGACGACCCCACACAATCCCTCTCCCAACGCCCTCTCTACCAGGTCATGCTCATCCTGCAGAACCTTCCGGAAGACCGGTTCGAGCCGCCCGGGTTGCAGGTGAGGGAAGTCCCCGTGGACGCCGGCACCGCGCACGAGGACATCTCCATCGGGCTGACCGAACGCCGCAGTGCAGACGGCACTCCCGCCGGTCTGGAAGGAATGATCAAATTCAGCACCGATGTGTTCGAACGGCAGACGGTCGAGGACTTCTTCGCGTGCTGGGTACGGCTGTTGGCGGCCGCGGCAGAGGCTCCGGACCAACCGCTGAGCCACCTTGATGCACCCGCGCCCTGAAGAGCGGTGCGCGGGAACGGCCAGTTCCCGACGGGCGCTCGGGGGCCTTGTCCGTAGCCCGGGTTGAACTCGACGCCCCGCAGGTCGCAGATATGGCCCACCCGCCACGTCCGCGGCCTGCGCCCGCGCGGCACTCACCATGCCCTGGCCGTGCGCCTGGCTTCCAGCAGTGAGCTCTTCGCACCCGCCGCAGAGCCGAGGCGCGGTCGCTCGGCCGCCGTGCAACGCCGAACCAGAGGTGCCCGGGAACCGGCTGCGTACCGCCCGGCCGTGCGGGCCCCGACCCACAGCAGTGACCACTGAACCCACCCATGTCCGGCCCTGCATTCCACGATCCGGCGCTGACCCGAGGAACCTGAAGTTGAGCGTACTGTCGCACTCGAACCTGAGTATCGGCGAGAAGCCCTGCCCCACCGAGGAGACCGCGTCGGCGCTGCTGGAGGTGTCCCGACAGCTGTCGCAAGCGAGGGAGAACCACCTGGGGTTCCCCGGCAACATGGCCTTCGACGACTCCGACAGCGGGCATCTGCTGGCTGCTCTCACCAACAACGTCGGCGATCCCGACAGCGAGGACGCCTCAGGGGTCCACACCAAGGACTTCGAGCGGGAGGTCATCGCCTGGTTCACCGAGCTGGCGCAGGGCGATCCGGTCACGACGTACGGGTATGTGACCAGCGGTGGCAGCGAAGGCGTCACTTTCGGGCTGTACGTGGGACGCCAGCAGTTCGAGCACGCGCCTCTCTACGCCTCCTCGCAGGCGCATTACAGCGTGCGCAAAGCGGCCGAACTGCTGCGGATGCGGCTGGTCTCCGTGCCCTGCGGGCCGGACGGGACCATGGACGCGGAGGCGCTGGGTGCACTGTGCCGGGCCCAGCGCCGTGAGGACGCCGCGGCCGGACGCTCGCCCCGGGGCGCGGTGGTGCTCGCGACGGCCGGGACGACCATGGGTGGAGCGTACGACGACGTCCCGGCGCTCCGGGAGGCAGCCGGCGCGGCGGGGCCCTGCTATGTGCACAGCGACGCGGCGCTGGGCGGCGTCGTGGCGGCCTTCAGTTCTCCGCGGCCCCCCTGGAACTTCCGGGACGGCGCGGACAGCGTCTCGGTGAGCGGTCACAAGTTTTTCGGCGCCCCCGTGCCGTGCGGCATCGTGCTGGCTCGGCGGAGCCTGCTGCCGAGCTCTCCGGTGGGCGAGTACGTGGGCGCCCGCGACCACACGCTGGCCTGCTCCCGCAGCGGGCTGGCCGCTGTGCTGCTGTGGAAGCGGCTGCGCCAGTTGGGCACCTCCGGGCTGCGCTGTCTGGTGCACCGCTGCCAGGACACCGCCGAGTACGCGAAGACGTCGCTGGCCGCCGTGGGGGCGCGCCCTCAGCGGCAGCCGCACGCGCTTGCGGTCACGTTCGACCGGCCACCGGAGGAGGTGCGCCGACGCTGGCGTCTCTCGGCTGAGGGACAGCGGGCGCAGTTGATCGCCATGCCGCACGTGACGCCCCGCGTGATCGACGAGTTGTGCGCGGGTTGGTTGCCGGCGGGTGAGCGGCTGCCCTTACCGCCCCGCCGGGTGGTCGCGGCACGGCACGAGCCTGCCCACCGGTCCGGACCTGCCGCGGGGCAGTACAGGTAGGGCTGAGCCCGATCGCCGCGACGCCCGGCAGGTGTGGTGGCCTGCCGCCCGTGAACGGCGGCCTCGCGCCCGACGGCACGCGCGTGCGGCCGGCGGAGGCCGTCGCCGCCATGCGGCCGCGTCGTCGACAGCCCCTACACGTAGGCATGGGCGCGGCGATGCGGCACGTCGTCCGGTTCAGCGGCGGAGCCACCAGGCGCTCGTCCCTTACCGTGCGAGATCCAGGGGGTGCCAGGAGGGGCCGTCGCCGTCCCGCTCGACCTGCCCGAACACCACATCGGCGAAGTGGATACCGAAGCCGATCGTGTTGGGTTCTGCCAGCTCGTCGACGAGTTGGCTGCGGTGAGCGGCGGCCTGGGCGGGGTCATGGTCGAAGGCGGTGGACCATTCGGGGTGGTCGATCTGGATCGGGGAGTGCAGGGCGTCTCCGAAGGCGATCAGCCGCTGCCCGCCCGCGGTGATGACGTACTCGGCGTGCCCGGGGGAGTGGCCGGCGGCGATCCGTATCCGTACGCCCGGGAAGATCTCCTGGCTGTCCGCCACCGTGCGGACGTGCGGCGCCAGGCCGGTGACCTCCTTCGTCTCCAGCAGGTCACGCCGGGCCCACTCCGGTTCGGACACCAGATAGTCCGCGTGGGCGAATACAGGCCGGCCGGTGCCAGGTGTGGGGTGCCAGGCCCAACCGGTGTGGTCGGGGTGCAGATGAGTAATGGCCACCGCCTCGATCTGTTCGGGCCCGCGGCCGAGTTCGGCCAGGCTGTCCAGGAGCGCGCCCCCGTGGATCGCGCCGCGCGGGCCGTCCGGTGCGGGCGGCCAGGACTGCGGCCCGAACCCCGCGTCGATCAGCAGTGCGCGGTCGCCGTCTTCCACCAGCAGGCCGCCGATGCTTGCTACAAGGCTGCCGGACTCGTCCAGGTACTCCGGATGGTCGGCCCACACCGTGCCTTGGGCGGTGTCGGGGAGCAGATCGCGTGGTCGCAGCTGTACCGCCCCGTCGGGCACGTAGGACACCCTCGTGTCGCCCAGCTGCAGTGAACGGATCCCAGCCGGCCGCCGCAGCCGCTCAGTCCGGTCGATCGCCGAGTACGTCATGGTCCATCTCTCCTTCTACAGGTGGGGCGTTGCCGTGTTCCTCGGAGCGTCGGGACGAACATGAGCATCAAGTTAGAACTATGCAAGCTCAAAATATTCTTTCTTGATGGACTTGCTAGGATGGGATCCATGACGACGTCCCCGGAGCCGCCTGCCATCGCCGAGCGCGAGTTGTGCGGCCTGGTGAACGGATTGGCCCAGCGCATCGCCGACCACGTACGCCAACGCGCCGTCACTCTCGGCTTCACCGCCGCCCAGGCAACCGCGCTTCGGGAAATGACCGGACCGATGACCATGCGCGAACTCGCCGAACGCATGAGCTGCGAGCCCTCCAACGCCACCTTCGTCATCGACAAGCTCGAAAAGCAGGGCCTGGTCGAGCGCCGCGCTCACCCCACCGACCGCCGCGCCAAGCACCTGGTCCTCACCTCAGAAGGCAGCTCCGCCCGCGAACGGCTCCTCGAACTCCTCGCCCAGGACTCTCCACTGGCCGGCCTCAGCTCCGAACAGCAGCGCGCCCTTCAGGGCCTCCTGGAGCAAGCAGTCGCCCGTCCGTGACCAACGCCGGCCAGGAGACGGACCCGCCGCCGTGCTCCGGCGAATCGCCGGGCGAGCAGGTCGAAGTCGGACGCCGGCCCGTGCGTCACCCCTCGGCCCGCGAAAGCACCGAAAACCTCGGTGTCCGGGTTCACCGCGACCGCCGTCCTGAGCAGTGACTCACCGAACTACGTGACTGACGTCCCTCGACCTCTGGCGCGAGGTCGCGGGGCGCGGGCGTAGCGGAGCGGACCATCAAGCCGGCTGTGACGCTGGTCCGGGCCAACTCGGAGGCTCGCGGGTCGGCTCAAGGGCTCAGTCGCACCTCAGACAACGAGTTCTCGAAGGCGGGAGCGGGGTCGGTGGCAGTCGGCGGTTTGACGCGCTTTTAGCTAACCGCTATCTATTGGGTGTCGTAAGGGAGAGGGAGGGGCAGCGGGTGCAGGACGTGGTGCTGGCGCTTCTGGTCAAGGGGCCGTCACACGGGTACGACCTGCGCGGGCGGCTGCTCGCCGCGCTCGGGCCGCTGGGCGAGACGCTCAACGCCGGACAGGTGTACGTCACGCTCACCCGGCTCGAGAAGGCGGGTTTTGTCGTACGGGAACGCGAGGACGCGTCCGCCCGCGGTCCGCGGCGCAAGGTGTACGCGCTGACCTGGGAAGGACGGGAGCGGGTGGCCGAGTGGCTGGCCGAGCCCGCCGGGCCCCGGGCGGACGTGGCGGAGTTCCATCTGAAGCTGGTGGCCGCCGCCGAGTCGGGCATGGCAGAGCCGCTCGCGCTCGTCGAGGCCCGGCGCCGCGAGCTGAGGCGCAGCCTCGCCGAGGCCCAGCACGCCGTCCTCACCCACGGCACGGACTCGGAGGCCGGACTGCTCCTGGAGGGCGTAGCACTCCGACTGCAGGCCGATCTGCGCTGGTTGGAGGCGTGCGAGCGGACTTGGTCCACCCGCGCCCCGTACGGGAAAGGCGGAGGGAACGGATGATGAAACGAGGCGGCCGACGGGGCAGAGGGCTGTCCGGGCACGGCGACTCCGCAGACATGACGGCAGGCTCAGTGCTGCGGGCCGTCGGTCTGTCGCGGGTCTACGGGCAGGGCGAGAGCACGGTTGTGGCCGTCGACGGGGTCGACCTCGACATGCCCCGCGGGCAGACGCTGGCCGTGACCGGCCCCAGTGGCTGCGGCAAGTCGACGCTGCTGCATCTGCTGGGCGGCCTCGACCGGCCCGACGACGGGGAAATATGGCTCGGCGGGCGGCGCATCGACCTGCTCGGCGAACGCGCACTCGCCCGACTGCGGCGCCGCGCCGTCGGCTTCGTGCACCAGGACTTCCACCTGATGGACGAACTGACCGCGGCCGAGAACGTCGAGCTGCCCGCGCTGCTTGCCGGTGACTCGCCGCGCACCGCCCGCCGTCGAGCCGCCGCCCTTCTCTGCCGTGTCGGGCTCGCGGACCGGGACCGGCACCTGCCGTCCGAGCTGTCCGGCGGGCAGCGGCAGCGGGTCGCCATCGCCCGCGCCCTGGTCAATGAGCCGCTCGTGGTCCTCGCCGACGAGCCCACCGGGAACCTCGACACCGCCGCGACCCATGACGTCCTCCGCCTCTTCGCAGACCTGCGGGCCACCGGACAGACCCTCGTACTCGTCACCCATGACGAACGCGTCGCCGCCACCGCGGACCGGGTCGTCTCCCTGCGCGACGGGGCGTCGGCCGAGGACACACCTGTGGCCGTGGGTGGCTCGCAGCTCGGCGGTCTCCTCGGCTGGGAGGAGTGACCATGGGCCGTCTGCTGCTGCTCTGGCGGCTCATCGCACGGGATATGCGGCGTCGCCCCGGCGAGGCCGTCATGCTCCTCGTCACCGTCGCCGCCGCCACCGCGTCGCTCACCCTGGGCATGGCCACCGACAACGGCGTGGCCGACGGGTACATGAAGACCCGCGAGGCCACCGCTGGGCCCGACGTCAGGGCCATCACCACCGCCACGGATCCCTCCGCCCTGGCCCAGCGCATCGCGGACGCCCCCGGCGTGGACACGCTCGCCGACCCGGTCCCGGGGTTCTCCACCACGGTCCGCGTCAACGGACAGACCGAGAACACTGCGGTCGAGGGGCGCGAGCGCACCGCGTCCGCCGTGGACCGGCCGCTGGTGACCTCCGGCACGTGGGTACGCAGCGGCGGCGCGGTCATCGAACGCGGCTTCGCCCGAGCGCTCGGTGTACGTGTCGGCGACCGTGTCACCATCGGCGGGCGCCGATACCCGGTGGTCGGTACGGCCATCAGTGCGGCCAGCGCGGTGTATCCGTGGGGCAACTGGGCCTCGGGCCCGGGGCCGTCCGACGGCGGCGGGCGGATCTGGCTCACCACCGAAGACACCCGTACGGCAGCCGGCGACGCGCCCCTGCTGCATCTGTTGAACATCAAGCTGTCCGACCCCGACAGAGCGCGCAACTGGGCGAAGACCGTCCTCACCGACGACCTCCGGGGTCAGAACTGGGTCAACACCCAGCCCTGGCAGAACTTCGTCGACGGGGATACACGGCTGCTGCGCGGCACCCGACCCACCCTGGTGGTCGGTGGCGGACTCCTCGCCGCGGCCTCGCTGGTCACCCTCGCGTCACTCGCCGCCGTACGCGCGCCGCGGGACCACCGGCGCGCGGGCCTGTTCAAAGCGGTCGGCGCCACCCACCGCACCGTGGCCGCGATGCTGCTCGCGCAGCACCTGCTCCTCACGGTGGTGGCCGCTGTCGTAGGAGTCACCGTGGGATGCCTGACCGCGCCCGCGCTGGCCGACCCCAGTGCAGGCCTGCTCAACACGGCGGGCAGGCCGACCACCGGCATCGTCACGGCCGCGACCGTGCTCGCCCTACTGGTGGCCCTGGCCGGCACGCTCGGCCCCGTCCTGCGCACCCTGCGCTCCACCACCGTCGCCACCCTCGCCGATCCAGCGCACCCGACCGTGTACCGTCCTCGGCTTGCAGCCATGACCGCCTACATGCCCACGCCGCTGCTGATCGGCGTACGGCTGATCGCACGCCGTCCCGGCCGCGCGGCCCTGAGCGCCCTCGGCACCGCCGCCACGACCGTCATGGTGACCGCCCTCCTCACCTTCCAGGTGTGGCTCGAAGCGGACACCGCCCAGGGAATGTCCACTGTCGAGGAGATCCGCAACGCCATGACAGGACAGGTCATGCTCGGTGTCACGGTCGCCCTCGTGGCACTGTCCGTGCTCAATACCGTCTTTCTCAGCTGGAGCGCCGCGGTACAGGCCCGACACACGCTGGCCGTCACCCGCACCCTCGGCGCCACCCCCGGCCAGGCCACCGCGGCGCTCTGTATCGCGCAACTGCTGCCCGCCGTGGGCGCGATCGCGGTGGGAATTCCGCTCGGGATCGGCCTGTTCGCGCTGTTCAGCGCAGTCGTGGTGACACCCCCGGGCAGCTGGCTCGCGGCCGCGGCCGCGGCGGTACTCCTTGCCGTGGCGGCGCTGACCGCCCTGCCCGCCTGGCTCCACACACGTAGCCCCGCCGGACGCGTCCTCGACGCCGAACCCGCCTGACGGCCCTTCCGGCACGGGCCGCTGATCAGTCCTCGTCTTCACCGGCGGCAGGGACGGCCGCTGGGGAAAGGATGGCAGACGACCCTCCCGGTCCGACCCGGCCCGGACGGTCCCGTCCGGGCCGGAAGGGGAGCCGGCGTCCATCAGCGTCACCGCGGAGCACATCGCACCCGACCCGCCGGACTCCTCCCCGACCGCGTGCCGGACGCGCCGACGCCGCAGGCACCCCGACGGCGCGGCGCGTACCTCTCCGTCAGGGCACGCCGGTGACCCCGCTACGCACCCGCCGAGGACGAGCGGCGGTCACCGGCCGAGGCCATGCCGAGCCAGGTGTGCGGGTTGCGTTCCCAGCACCAGCCGAGTTTGGGGGCGTGCTGGCTGATCCAGATCGCCGGGACACGGCGGTCGCCGGAACGGGAGCCGCCGAGGGAGAAGCACTTGTTCTTGACCAGGATCTCGGGGGAGTGGGTGATCATCGCGATTCCCTCCTCGATGGTGAGCAGGGTCCGGCCCCTGGCGGCGATGGTGTCCATGGCGTCGTTGGGCACCGCGCCGCAGAACTCCTCGCCGCGTTCGATGTCGAACAGGAGGTAGGCCGACTGGTTCGGGAGCCCGGTCTCCTTGATGGCGACGAAGCGTTCGAGCGCGCCGGGTTCGAAGGAGCGGTCGACGAACCCGGGCTTGGTCTTTCCGGCCAGGGTGGTGCGCGGCATCATCTGCTCGATCGCGACGAGGTGCCGGGTGACCACCAGCAGGAACGGCAGCCGACCGGATTCCGGCTCGTAGGTGTCGTGCCGGTCGGTGACGAGTTCACGCAGGGGCGCGACCTGGGCGGTGAACTGTTCCTCCGTCAGATCGGCCATCGCCGGGTAGTCCCGTGCGATGAGATTGCGGACCTGTCGGTCGAACTCGGTACCAGGGTCGATGGCGGTGCTTGTCAAGGTGGGTCCTCTCGGATCGCTCGGTCGATGAGCAGCAGTACAGGGGCAGGGTCCGGTACACGGGCAGGGAGCCTGCGCGGGCATGGACCGAGTGCCGGGCGGGGCCGTTCGAGCAGGTCGTCGATCAGGCGGACGTCGGGGGCTCAGGCGCGGTGCCGGTGTCGGGTGAGGCGCGCGAGGGCACCGCTTTCCAGAGCCGTCCACACGGCACCGTCCGGCCCGAGGGTGATGCCGTGCGGCTCCGAGCCGACTGCGGACAGGTCGTGCACCTCGATCGCGCCGTCGGCGGTGACGGAGCCGACGCGGTTGCCTCCCCACTCGGTGAACCACAGGGCACCGTCGGTGCCCGGAGCGATGGCATGGGGTCTACCGGTGGGGTCCGGCAACGCGAACTCGGTCACCTGCCCGTCGACGGTGATTCTGCCGATCTGCCCGGTGGCGATCGCGACGAACCACAGTGCGCCGTCTTGGGCCGTGGTGATGCCGACCGGGGCTGCTGCAGGGGTGGGCAGCGGATGAACGGTGATCGTTCCGTCGGTGCCGATCCGCCCGATGGCGTTGGCCTGGTTCATGGTGAACCACATCCCCCCGTCGGGTCCGGCACTGATCGCGGAGGGGAACGCACCGGTGACCGGGAGCGCGAATTCGGTGATCTTCCCGTCGGTGGTGATGCGGCCGATACGGTCGGCGGCGGTCTGGGTGAACCACAGTGCGCCGTCGGGCCCGGCGGCGATGCCGTACGGTCCACAATCGGGGGTGGGCAGGGGGAACTCGGTGACTTGCCCGGCAGTGCTGATCCGCCCGACGTGGTGCGCCTTGTAAGCGGTGAACCAGAGCGCCCCGTCGGACCCGGTGGTGATGATCGTGGGCCCGCACTCCGGATCGAGCTGGTGGTATGTGGCCTCCCGGCCGGGGACCAGCCGGCCGATCCGGCCATCGCGGACCATGGTGAACCACAGCGCGCCGTCCGGCCCGGTGGTGAGCGCGTACGGCCCGCCGTCCGCCACCGGGTACTTCTGCAGCGATACCTGGGTCACAGGGTTCTCCCCAATCCGTGCCGGGTGGCGATGCGTTCGATGTCGGCCGGGCTGCCGGCCATGAGGGTGCGGGCGTGCTCGGTGACCAACTCCACCGGCCAGTCCCACCAGGCCGCGCGGCGCAGTCGCGCGATGTCGGCGTCGTCGAAGCGCTGCCGGATCGGGCGGGCAGGGTTGCCGCCGACGATCGTGTAGGGCGGCACATCGCCGGTGACGACCGCGCCCGTGGCCACGATTGCGCCGTCGCCGATCCGCACCCCCGGCATGACGGTGGCCTGATAGCCGAACCAGACGTCGTTACCGACCACGGTGTCACCCCGGTTGGGCATGCCGGTGACGATGTCCAGGGTCCGCTCGGCCCACTCACCACCGAACATGGTGAACGGGAAGGTGGTGACGCCCATCGTCGGATGCTCGGCACCGGCCATCAGGAACCGGGTTTCCGCGGCGATGGCGCAGTACCGGCCGATGATCAGTTTCTCCGGCCCGTAGGCGTAGAGCACGTTGCGGTGCTCGAACCGGGTAGCACCGTCCGGGTCGTCGTAGTACGAGTACTCGCCCACCACGATCTTCGGCGAGCTGACCAACGGCTTGAGGAACACCACCCGCTCATGCTCGGGAAGCGGGTGCTGGGTCATCGGATCAGGTGGCACGTACAACTCCAGAGGTGAAGGGATGTTCGCCGCGACTCGGCCGGCCGAGCCGTGGAACCGTCAGTCGAGGAAGCCGTAGACCCGGCACAGTCGAGACTGCTCGGCGACCAGGACGGCCAGCCCGATGATCACCGGTGGGCCGTCGAGCGGCCCCAGCTCCCAGGCGAGACGCGCCGCATGGTGGTTGCCGTCGACGTGCCCTGCCGCTCGGTACACCAGGCCGGGAAACTGCTGCTGGGCCGTGGCCACAGCCGCGTCGATGGCGTCGCGGCCCTCGGCTGCCACGATCGGGTCGACATAGCGGGCATCGTCGGTCCACAGCTCCTCGATGAGCGCCCGCCGCCTGGCCGGGGCGCGCTCGTTCCAGCTCGCCAGGTACCGCCTGGCCAGCTCCTGGATGTCGGACATGATCGGTCTCCTCGGCCGTCGTGCGCTGTGGTCAGCACGCTACGGCGGCGGACGGGGATGCCGAATCCGTCACCTGCCGGTAGTCGACCAGGGAGTTTGTGGCCGACTTAAGTACGATCGTCGGGTGTTGCACGGACGGGGTGAAGAGATATCGGTCATCGACCGATTGCTGGCGGACTGCCGGACCGGTCGCAGCGGGTGCTTGACGATCACCGGAGAGCCCGGCGTGGGCAAGACCGCACTGCTGGAATACGCGGCGTCGGCGGCCGAGGGGCTGCGAGTCATGCGCAGTACCGGAATCGAGTCCGAAGCGCACCTGCCGTTCGCCGGTCTGCACTTGCTGCTGCGGCCCGCTCTCGACCGCATCGATGTGCTGCCCGCACCGCAGGCACGAGCCCTGCGGGGGGCGTTCGGACTCGCATCAGCCGAACCGGGCGACCGTATGCTCGTCGGCATCGCCCTCCTCTCCCTCCTCGCCGAGTTCGCCGACCAGGGCCCCCTCCTGTGCCTCGTCGACGACGCCCAATGGCTGGACCGGGCATCGGTCGAGGCCTTGCTGTTCGCCGCGCGGCGGCTCGACGCCGAAGGCATCGCGCTGATCGTCTCCGCCCGGACCGGTTTCGCCGCGCCCGGACTCGCTCAGCTACCGCTGACCGGGCTGGATGCCCCCGCCGCCGCCGAACTCCTCGACGAGCACGCCGCCGCACTGTCGCCCGTCGACCGGTACCGGGTGCTGGCAGAAGCCCAGGGCAACCCACTCGCTCTCCTCGAACTGCCGGCCGCCCTGGCTGCCGACCCGACGGTCCTCGCCGGTCAGGCTCTGCCCATGACCGGCACGGTCCAGGCGGCCTTCCTCGACCAGGTGCGGCGGCTGCCCGAGCCGAGCCGGCACCTGCTGCTCGTCGCGGCCGCCGAGGACACCGGCGACCGCGATGTCGTCCTGCGCGCGGCCGCCGACCTCGGCTGCCGACCGACGGACCTGGTGCCCGCCGAGGAGGCCGACCTGCTGCGGGTGGACAACCGCACCGTGCGCTTCCGCCACCCCCTCGTCCGGTCGGCCGTCTACCAGGCGGCCCCGTTCAGCCTGCGTCTTGCGGTGCACACCGCCCTCGCCGAGGTCCTCGACCAGCCGGAGGACGCCGACCGGCGCGCCTGGCACCGCGCCGTGGTGGCCACGGGCCCCGACGCGCAGGTGGCCGCGGAACTGGAGAGCACCGCACAGCGCGCCGCCGCGCGAAGCGGATACGCCGCGGCGGCAGCCGCCTACGAGCGGGCCGCACAGCTGACCTCGCCCGGCCCCGACCACGCCCGCAGACTCGTGCTGGCCGCCGAAGCGGCCGCCGAGGAAGGCGATGTCGAGCGCATGGCGGAACTCGCCGGTCGCGGCGCCGCGCACGCCGACGACCTGGCCCTGACCGTCCGGGCCAACCGGGTCCGCGCCGCCGCCGCGTTCCACCAGGGTTCGCTCCGCACGGCCTGCCGGCTGCTGGCCGAGGCTGCCGCGCTCACCCGGGACGACGACCCGTCGCTGGCCGCCCACATGATGCTCGACGCGGTGCACGCCGCCTGGTACCTCGGCGAACGCGAGATCGCGGAGACCGCAGACCAGCTGGACGCCCTGCCGTTGCCGCCCGAGGACCCGCTCACCCACGTCGCCCGCCTGCTGACCTGGGTCGTGCGCTCCGCGATCGGACAAGGTGACCGCCGACCGCAAACCCTCACCCGACGCATCGCCGCCGCCCAACGGAGCGGATTCGGCGGACCGCACGACACCATCCTGGTCGGTGCCACCAGCCTCCAGGCCGCCGGCCACGACACCGAGGCACACCGGGTCGCCGGGGAACTCCTTGCCCGCTGCCGCACCCTGGGGCAGCTCGGTCCGACGCCGCCGGTGCTGGCGTGTCTCGCCAGAGCGTCGACCTTCCTCAGCCGCCACTCCGACGCCTGGGACGAGGCGACCCAGGCGCTGCAGCTCGCCCGCGAGCTCCGGCACCGGCAGTGGATCGCCGAGACCAGCGGCATACTGGCCTACCTGGCCGCGGTGAGAGGGGACGCGCAGGACTGCCACGCCTTCGCGGACGAAGCACTCACCGCACCGGAACCCGGCGTCACCGCACCCGGTACGCCCTGGGCACACTGGGCGCTGGCCCTGCTCGACCTGGGCCACTCCCGCTGGGAGGCCGCCCTCAACCGGCTGGCAGCCCTGCACGCCGGACCGGTACGACATCAGCTTCCCGGCCTGCGGAGCATCCCCGACCTGATCGAGGCAGCGGTGCGGCTCGGCCGACCGGCTGACGCCCGCGAGCCGCTCGCCCGGCTCAACGACTGGGCACGCCAGACCGAGCAGCCGTGGGTCGAGGCGCACGTGCAACGCTGCCGAGCCCTGCTCGCACCGGAAGCCGACGCCGAGGAGCTGTACCGGGCGGCCCTGCGGCTGCACCCCGACGACAGACAGTTCGAACGCGCCCGCACCGCGCTGCTCTACGGCGAATGGCTGCGCCGTATGCGCCGCAAGTGCGATGCCAGAGGCCAGCTCCGCGAAGCCCACGAGACGTTCCGGAGACTGGGCGCCACCCCCTGGGCGCAGCGGGCTCGCGCCGAACTCGACGCGACCGGCGAAGTCGCCCCGCAGCCCGCGGCCGCAGACGGAGCACTGGCCGTACTCACCCCGCAAGAGGGGAAGATCATCCGGCTGGCCGCACGCGGATTGTCCAACCGTGACATCGCCGCACAGCTCTTCCTCAGTCCCCGCACCGTCGGATACCACCTTTACAAAGCTTTCCCCAAACTCGGTGTCACCGCCCGGGCCGAACTCGCCGCCCTCGACCTCCTGGACACCGTCGAGCACCGTCCGCACCCCGGAGCCGTTCCACCTTCCTCAGCCTCGTACCAAGAACGTGCCCACCACCAGGCGAGTCCGTCCAACCTGACGAAGCACCATTGAGAGGCCCTCACGGAAGCTGCTGAACATGTGGCTTTCGGCTTGGGGGCGGTGGCTTGTGAAAGGCGGCACGGCGAGCTCAGACCGACCTCCCCGATTCGTCTGGGAGTGGGTCGCGCGAACCGCGCCTTGGCGTGGCCGGCAGGCCGGCGTTGTGGTGGCGCCGGGTGGTCAGGAGACGAAGTCGTGGAGGGCGGGCAGTGCCGCGGTCGTCCCGACAGGTGCTATGTGGACCACGGCTTCCTCGAACTGGAAGTAGGAGAGCCCTTCGTGGCGCGGGCCGATGACGAGAAGGTTGCGCCCGCAGCGCCAAGCGGCGTGCCGCCAGTCGCCGGATCCCATGGCCAGGGTGCCGCCTTCGGTTCTGAGATCGCGTTCTGGGGGGCCGAGGCGTTGAGTGAAACTGGTGATGGCGTCGTCGATCTGCGCGTCGAACACCTCCCGCCCGGCGTTCTCGTGGCTCGACCAGCCAGGCAAAGTACCCCAGAAGTCCTCAGCCCATTCCTCGCCACCAACCCAGTAGAAGTGGGCAAACGACAGGGACAGGTAATCCCCGAGATAGGCGAGATGGCCTTCGGCGGTGATGAGAGTGTCCTCCAAGGGCAAGTCGTCGCTTTCCCGCCAGCCCAGACGTCCCACTGCTGCCTCAAAGACCGCCCGGTCGTCCCACGGCAGTTCCGCCAGGCCGACGATCTGCTGCACAAGGAGGGGTGTGACGGGGCAGGCGGCGACGTGGTCGGCGATCGGGTCCTCGTCTGTCATGGCGGAACGATATCCAGCTCATATGACCACATTGACTCTCACCCCACGTGATCTTCAGCTGGTCGGTCCGAGTGTCTGTCGCCGGATCGGACGACCTGAAATCTGACGGACGCGGAACTGCTCTGTCTCTCCGTCGCACAGGTTCTGCCGGGCTTTCCCTCTGCCCGGCACTGGATAGGATTCGCGCATGCCTGGCGACCTGGTATAGACCGGAAGACACCGTCCGACTCGCCGCCCAGCGCCTGCTGCATCGCCGGTGTGGGGGCAGGGAACTGGAGCGGCTGCGGGTTATACAGGGACGGTGCCTTCTGGAGAGCGTGTTCGGGTTGCGGGGCGGTCGTGGCAGCCGCGCCGTGTGTTGCTGGCGCTTCCGCTCGGGCTGATCGCCGTTGTCACGGTGGTGGATATCCTGGCCCCGCCTGACGTGCACCTCGGGCCCTTGCTGGTGGCGGCGCCGGCTGTCACGGCCGCCATCGGCGGGCCCTGGCTCGTGGCATCGGTGGGAGCTGTTGCCACGGCAGCGCAGCTCACGATCGGTGTGACACGGCGTGGGTGGCTGACCCTCAACCATCAGATGCAGATTCTCGCTCTGCTGGTCGTCACTGCGGTGATTGCGGTGTTCGTCGCCTTGCGTGAGCGGCAGCAGCGGGAGATGACCCAGGTGCGTTCGGTCTCCGAGGCCGTGCAGCGGGTGTTGCTGCGTCCGCTGCCCCCGCGTCTGGGGCCGCTGCGTGTTGCTTCGGTCTATCTGGCCGCCGAAGCCGAAGCGCAGGTCGGCGGTGACCTGTTTGCCGCCGCCCGCACGGAGGGACAGACGCGTGTGATCGTCGGTGATGTGCGGGGGAAGGGGCTGAGCTCGGTCAGTGACGCGGCTCTGCTGCTGGGCGCCTTCCGGGAAGCGGCACACCAGCACGCCGATCTCTCCGCGCTCTCCCTGTATCTGGAGCAGAGCGTCAGCCGGGACCTGGTCGAGCTCACCGAGACCGACCAGGGCAGCGAGGAGGACTTCATCACCGCCGCCATCGTGGAGATCCCCGACGACCAGGCCGTGGTGCGCGTGGTCAACTGCGGTCACCCGCCGCCGTTGCTGGTGCGCGGCCGGAGTGTCACACTCCTCCGGGCCGAGCAGCCCGAGACCCCGCTGGGGCTGGGCGCGTTCGCCGCATCGGACTACCGGGCCGACACCTTTCCCTTGGAGGATGACGACGTGCTCCTGCTGTACACGGACGGTGTCATCGAGGCGCGGAACGCGGCAGGAGTCTTCTATCCGCTGGCCGAGCGGCTCACCGCGTGGACGGGAGACGACGCCGAGACCCTGGTACGGCGGCTGAAGGACGATCTGCTCGCCCACAGCGGTGGCAGTCTGGGCGACGATGCCGCCGTCGTCGCCCTCCAGCGCACCCCCACGCCATCGCACATCCCGTAGCACGACAACGCCGTGCACCGGCGCTTCCTGGTCCGGCAACCGGCCGTGCCGCTCATGCAGATCGAGATCGACCTCCCGCGTATCGAGCAACAGGACGTATTCACGGAGACGCCTGGGCAGGCCCGGGGTGGTCCGCGTCTACTTCGGGTCGCGGTTGAACTGCGCCGTCGACCAGCGATAGCCGAGCGCGACCAGGCCGACCCACCAGGCGATCGCGATCCAGCCGTTGTCGCCGATCTCGGTGCTGAGGAGGAGTCCGCGGAGGGTTTCGATGGCGGGGGTGAAAGGCTGGTACTCGGTGATCAGCTGGAACCAGCCCGGCATGGTGTCGGCCGGGATGAACGCGCCGGAGACGAGGGGGAGGAGGACCGAGCGAGGTCTTATCCGCCGTTCGACCACTCGGTGGACAGGATCTGCGGCGGCTTCCGGCGGCCGACCGGCCCGTGACTGCCGGCGCTGCGCCGAGGCGGACGAACCGCGTGTGAGGGTTGTGCGCGCTGGTATGAGGCGACGGGTGGGTTACTTCTCGGCCGTTCCGGATTCCCGACTGATGGACTCCTGGTAGACGTCCGCATAGGTGCGTGAGTCCGCGACCAGGTCGTCGCAGAACGCGGCGACGTCCGTGCCGATGAGTTCCAGAACCCCCTTGCCCGCGGCGGCGCCTTCCTCGAAGAAGTCGACGATCCCGGGGAGCAGGGACCCGTCAGGCAGGTCGACCGGTCCGACCTTGAACAGGTACTTCTGCATCTCCTTGTAGACGATCTGGTAGTCCGGCGGGAGCGCCTTGACCCGGGCCAGGTGCGCCCGCCACTGCTTCTTGCCCTCGACGATGTCCTGGATGCTCACGTCAGCCTCCCAGCCGGCTCAGCTTCTTTGCGACATTCCTGTTCAGCTGCTCGCGCCACCGGTCGCGATAGGTGCGAGCCCCTTCACCACCGGCCAGCGCGGCGCAGAAGCCTGGGATGTCGTCGCCGAGTACCTCATGGACGCTCTGCCCGTCGGCCGCTGCTACTTCGAGAAGCCCCAAGGCGGCGTCGAGGATCGGCAACAGGTTGCGGCCGGTGAAGTCCCCATAGGGGAAAAGGTGGGCGATGATCTGTCCCCACGCCGCCCGGTAGTCGGCCGGCAGGGCCTCGGCCCGGGCTTCGAATACCTTCCATTCCCGGGTGAGATCGCTGCCTGTGATCTTCTCCCAGAAGTTCATCTCCCGCCCTCCTTGAGCTTGTTGATGCGTGATGAGACGTACTGCCATTTCGCCCAGAACTTCGCGAGCTCCTCGCGTCCGGCGTCGTTGAGCGCGTAGAACTTGCGCGGCGGACCCACTCCTGATGGTCGTTTCGTCACCTGGACGAGTTTGTTCCTCTCCAGCCTCAGCAAGATCGTGTACACCGTCCCCTCGGTGACGTCGTCGAAGCCAAGCTCGTGCAACTGACGGGTGATGGCGTACCCGTAGGTTTCCTCGCCGCCGATGATTTCGAGCACGCACCCTTCGAGCGTGCCCTTCAGCATCTCCGTCAGGTCGTCCATCGCTAGTCCTCCTCGGCCCCCCAAGCAGTACTTCGTAGCACCGAGTACCACTATACGGTATCACCGAGTAGTGGAGGCCGTCAGCGACCGGCGAACACGGGCCAGACCGGGCCAACCGTGAAACCAAGACAGGGGACCACCGCGACCGCCCTCGCACGCGCCGTTCCGAGGCCAGAGAGCTGACGCAGCGGAAGCCGGTGCCGTTGTCGAGCATCGCGGCGTCGGCCGAGCGTTGGGCAACGCAGGTGTGACTAGGCGGAGGCGGCGGCCACGAAGAACGGAATGGCGATGAACAAGCGGCCGGCATCGGCGCGCCGACGCTGCTCGATGAGCCACTCGTCGGCCTGAGCACGGTCGACGGCGCCGCTCGTGCAGGCCGGCTCGGCGAGCCTGGTGAGCAGTGACAGCATCGCGGGGTCGGTGAACACGCTGGTGTGCACCTCGACGGTGACGTCGTCGAAGCCGCCGTCCAGGAGAAGGTTGCGGTACTGGCGGCCGGCGCGGGGCGTGCCCAGGAGGTCGGCGCGGGCATGCACGATCGTGCGGGTGAGCGCCGCGTCGTCCGAATCGATCATGATGGCGTCCCAGTCCTGCCCGACCAGGACTGCCCTGCCGCCCGGGGCAAGGACGCGCCGGGCCTCGGCCATCGCGCGCCCTGGTTCCCGAAGCACATGGAACACCTTGTCGGCGCGGTAGCCGCGCACGCTTCCGTCGGCGAACGGCAGATTCTCCGCTCCCGCCTCCCGGAACTCGGTCGCCGCCCACCGTTCCCGGGCTGCGGTCAGCATCACCGGGTCGGGGTCCACGCCCACCGCGTGGATGCCGCGTTCGGCCAGCTCGGCGACGGCGCGCCCGGCGCCGCAGCCGATGTCCACGACAGTCGAGCCCGGGACGAGAGACAGCAGTTCGTAGGAGCGGGCCCGCAGCCGGGTGGCGCTGGGCAGCTGGTCCGCCGCGTCGAGGAGGGCCAGCAGGGACTGGGTGTCGCGGTGCTCTTCCACCGCTTCCTGGTTTCTGGACATGGACGCCAGGCTGCGACTTAATGTCGGCGTGAAGTCAAGCGAAGACCACGGCGCCGCCGGCATGAGCATCGGTGCTCTTGCGGCACGCTTCGGCCTGGCCACTCATGTCCTGCGGCATTGGGAGTCGATGGGCCTGCTGCACCCCGACCGGGACGCGGGCGGGCGCCGCCGCTACGGTGCGGACGACCTCACCCGCGTGGCGATAATCCTCATATCCAAGGAGGCCGGCCTCGGCCTGGACACCATCAGGAGCCTGTCCGCCACCGTCGACCGCACCACCCGGCACAAGATCCTGCATCCCGAGGCCGAGAAGCTCCGATCGAGAATCGCGGCAGCCCAGGTCTCATTGGAGCTCATCGAGGGCGGGCTGAGCTGCGCACACGAGGACATCACCCAGTGCCCGAACTACCAGCGGCTCATCGCCGAGCGGGCCGGCCCCCGAGTGCCGGCGCGCGGGCGGGCGCAAGACGGGAACCCGCCTGCTGCGCGGACCGATTGAGCACCGGTCGGCCGGCGAGCCAGTGATCATCGCTGTGGCGCCGACCTCAGGAGACGGCACACCCAGGGCCCGACAGGTGCTCGGGGCATGGCGGCGTGCTGGAGGTGTGGCTGGTCGGCGCTTGCGGCTTCGACCGGGTGCTGGGAGAGCAGTGGGTCGTGGTGCTCGTTCGCCCGGTCAGGGTGCGGTGCAGCGTCAGGGCGAGCTGCTCCGGGCCCGGTGGCTGCGGCCGTGTTCCTGCCTCTGGCTGGTACTCCGTCGTGCCATTCGTCGCCGCCAGTACGGTTTCGGTAGGGCGGCCGGGAGGACGGCCGCCTGCCCTAGACCCCGCCGTACTGCCGGACCACACTCCGGCCGAAGCGGTGCCGCACTTGGGAAACGACACCTTGTCGACGCCCTACACCTCAGGCCGGATCGCCTCGCACAACCGCGCGGCGATCCGCCACCGCACCGGGTGGCTGGCCCCAGCCCTGCTCGACCGACTGGCGGCATCGGGCGGGTTCGTCTCCTGCACTGGTGAACAGTGCGGTCAGCATGGGCGCACCGTGAGCAAGTGTCTGGTGCGGCAGGGGGCCTGTGGCGACGAGTGAGGCGAGTCCGTGGCCAATGGTCCAGCTCTGTGTCGCCAGTTCCAGCGGGTCGACCTCATCACGGAAGCGCCCGCTCGCCCGGGCCCGCTCGACGGATCGGACGAGACGGTGCAGGGTCTCGTCCGCGGCGTCGCCGTCTTCGAGGTCGAAGCCCGCGTCGAACATGACGCGGTAGAGGTCGGGATTCTCCAGTGCGTTGGCCAGATAGGCGGCGCCCAGGGCGGCGAGGTCTCGTACCGGGTCTGCGGACATCTTGACGGCTGCGAGTCGGGTGGCCAGGCGTGTGAAGCCTTCTTGTCGCAGTGCCTTCCAGAGGCCGTCCATGCCGCCGAAGTAGGTGTAGACGGCCATCGTCGATACGCCGGTTCCGGCGACCAGGGTGCGCAGTGTGACCGGTTGCCTCGTCCGCAGCATCTGTGCGGCCCGGTCGAGCAGCAGGGAGCGGACCGCTGGGTCTTTCGTCCTCGCCATGACACCACAATACATAGCATCGCTATGTTTTGATGGTGCAGATCTTGCCGCTCCATATGCCACGAGGAAGAGGTCGCTCATGTCTGTGACGCTGCTCAATCCCGAGGGATTGCCGAAGCCCGAGGTCTACCGGCAGCTGTCGGTAGCCACCGGTTCGAAGCTGGTGTTCCTCGCGGGACAGGTCGCCCGCGACGCCGACGGCCGGCCTGTGGGCCAAGGGGACTTCGCCGCGCAGGTCGAGCAGTGCTATCTCAACATCAGCACCGCTCTGGCCGCGATCGGCGGCTCCTTCGATGACGTGGCGAAGCTGACCGTCTACGTCGTCGACTGGAGCTCCGAGAAGATGCCGCTGCTGGGTCAGGGCGTGAGCCGGGCGGCAGCGAAACTGGGCATCGACCCGGTCAAGCCGATCACCCTGCTGGGCGTCGCGGCGCTGGGGGAACCGGACCTGCTGGTCGAGGTCGAAGCCACTGCGGTCATCGCATAGCCGTAGCACCGCGAGCAGGGCGACTCCGGGGCCGACCATGCTGAGTCGGGGGGCCTGACGGACGGTGAGTGGGCAGTGCCGGAGGCGCCTTTACCGGTGAGCAACGACCGGTGCGGCCGGTGGCGCGATCACCAGCAGGTGAACAACGGGACCGTCCACCGTCGGGGCGCAGTTGCGGGCACTGCCCGAACGCTTCGGCCCAATGGAAGACCGTCCACACGCGGCACTTCCTGCGGTCGGCCGACGGAACTGGGAGAAGCTCCTGCGGCACGTCCGGTCCGCCGCCGACGCCGAAGGCAGCATCGACTGGAACACCAACGCCGACTCCACCAGCACGCGCGCTCACCAGCACGCCGCCGTCCGGGTGATGGCTCGGACCTTGATCTCGGTCTCTCCGCACTTCAGGCGCACGTCGAGACCCCTGTCGTCGATGCCGTACCGCAGGACTCGACGTGGTACCGCAAGGCCTCGGGGCCATCACCGCATGCGCGTGGCCCACCGACGGCGGAGAGACGCGCCTGGCACCGGCGTCGTCAGCTCCCTGTCCTTTCACGCCCGCTTCCGAGAAGCCCCTCCTGCGAGACAGGCCTGCTCGGATAGGGGAGCCCCTGACGTGCACCTCGGTGTTTCAGCTGCTGCGGATCTGCTGCGGGTGCGCGGCCGGTCCGCTCCGGCGGCGCAGCCGTCGTCGCACGTGTATGGCGCCGCCCAGTACGGCGGTGCCGGCTCCCCATGCCATCAATTGCCTGGCTCCGCTCCACCGGGCAAGGCGGGCGTGTTCGCACACGGGCGTGAGATAGGAGTCTCCTGAGGCGGTCTTGAGTGTGCGGGGGGAGAGGAGGGATCCACACTCCTCCCGCACTGTCGCAGTCGGATCGGCGGGATCCTCGTTCGCGTGGAACGGCACCAGCACCACGACGACCGAGGTCACGAGCAGCAACACCGGGATGGACCACAGCACGAGGGCCACTGTCAGCCTCTTCCACCGTTGCGCTGTTCGTCCTGCTCGGGTTGCTGCGGCCTTGGTCATTGCCGGTGTTCCTCCCCGCCGAGTGCTTCCCGCGCCCGGATGCACGGTGCGCACCTGTCTCATGCCCGGAGTCGGTTCCCTGAGGGCTCACCTCGTCGGCGATGCGACAGACGGTTGGTGTTGGCAGGCTCCCGTCTTGCACCTTGCACGCTTGCGCTCAGCGTAGCCATCGACGCTCCTCGTCAACGGCCGGGCTCTGCGTGTTCGCCCGGCGCGCTGGCACGTGTGCGACCGTGACAGGTTTCCGGCTCTCGCGTCCGATTCTCAGGGCCTCTTCGGGTTTCTTCGTGTCAGGGGTTCGGAGGCGCATTGATGCTGATCGATGCTACTGGGGCAGCAGGTTCAGCGTGCGGTGCTCGACCGGTGCGGGGATACCATGCCCACGTCACGGAACGTCACGAATGGCGAGAGAGCTGAGGGCACGTTGGACTCGTTCACGGCGGAGTGGGGTGCGCTGGTTACGCGGGCGCACGAGGGGCACGATTCGCGGATGCGGCTCGACTCCGCAGCTGCGGAGGGCGGCGGGGGCACCGGCCCGGGTGGTGCCGATCGGCTGGCCTCGGACCCTGCGGCGAAGAAGGCTTCGGCGAAGTATGTCGACGAGGAACTGCTGCCGCAACTGCGCAGCGCGGGCCGCATGGCCGGGCAGCCGTCCGAAGGCTCCCAGCCGGGGATGCTGGGCAGCGAGCGCGCTCAGCCTGGCGGCACGATGCATACCTGGGAGGCCTGGCAGGGCGTCGAGCACGTGTTGCGGCAGTGGGGCAAGCAGGTCCGCAACCTCGAACAGCGCCTCCAGGGCGAGCGGGACGCACTGCGCGGAGTGCGGGTGCTCTTGCAGTCGAGGGACGGTCTCGTGCACCACTCCATCTTGACCGGCAGGGACCTCTACCAGCCCACTCTTCCCGGCAACGAACCCACCGGCCTGCGCCCGGCCCGGTAGGGGCAGAAGGGTCGGGGCGATGACGCTCACCTTCCGCGACATCATGTCCGCCGACGCGACCGAACTGGAGGATGCCGCAGCGGCCTTCCGGCGCATGGGCAAACGCTTCGGTGAGCTGCACACCGACTACGACGCCCGCGTGCGCGGCCAGGTCTCCAGAAGCTCCTGGGAGGGCCTCGCGAGAGTGGGCTACGACGAGGTGGCGCGTGTCTCCTCGGGCCAGTTCGGCGATGCCAAGCACCAGGCCCAGAACATCGCCACCTTGCTGACCAAGGCGTACGACGACCTGGCAGACAGGAAGCGGACCCTCGGCCGGCGGGTAAAGGCCGCTGAGGAGGACAGGATGAGTGTGGACGGCGACGGCCGGGTCACGCTCGACACCACCGAACTCAACGAGGGCGAACGCCTGGCCAGAGGGCACGACAACACCTACGCCGAGGCCCTCGACGAAGAGGTCGCGAAATGGCAGTCCCGTATCGACGCGGCCGTCGAGGCTGTCAACGACACGGACGCCGCGATCAAGAAGACCCTCATCGCCGCCGTTGAGCCACCCGATAGCCGCGCGGCCGGAGCACACGGGTTCAACCCCGAGAAGGTCGAGTACACGCCCCCGGGAACCCGGCAGGACCTGGATCGGATCCTCCGCGACTATCAGGTCGACCCCGACTCGGGCGGCTTGGTCGAGTATCCCCGCAACTGGATCCTGCACGCAGGTGCCCTGGTCCTGGAGATGAACGAGAGTGTCACGGAGCAGGAGGCGGACATGCTCGACGGTCTGGGACTCAGCGGGTTGAAGGACTTCAAAGAGGTAAAGGGCAAAGCATTCGACACCGCCGACGACCGGTTCGCGCCCGAAATACGAAACGGCAATCCGGACCGGAACGACAACCACAACGACGCTTTCCGCCACACCTACTGGAACGCGCTGATGACGAAGAAGTACGGCGCCCAGTGGACCGAAAAGTACGCCACCACCCACGAGGCCCGGCCCGGTAACCAACCCGAGCGCGAAGCCATGGACCTCTACAACAACGAAATCGGCAGACGCATCGCCCAGGACCACCCCGACGCGAGCGAGGAAGAACTCGCCGACCTGGTGGAGAAAACCGTGCGAGACGGCGACACGGTCGTAGTCGACCACGGCGGAGGCCGTCTGACCTTCAGTGACCGGATCAGCTCCCGTGAGACCGGCGAGCCGAAGCTCCAGCCCCCCGAGCGAGGACAACCCGGCAAGTCCAGCAGCCTGGGCGGCGGCTCGGCAGTCGGAGAAGACAGCGGAAGCTGAGGAGCGGAACCGGCGCCCGCAGCGAACCCGCTCGGGCGGTCGGGCTCACCGGCCGTACGGATATGCCGCAGCTCGGAACCACTCGGCACGTGCTCGCAGCAGCTCGTCCTGGCGGCGTCGCCGCCGAGCCGGACGACCACGGGCTCGGACGCTCGCGCGGCGGGCCGGCGACCAACAAGAACCGTACTTGCCTGCGCCGACATGGCATCCGCTGCACCATTCCGGACAAGGCCGACCAGGCCCGCGACGGCGAGAACCGCGGCTCGCGCGCCGACCGTCCGCCGCAGTTCGACCCCGGGGACTACAAGGCAAGGTATACGGTCGAGTGCGGCACCAATCACCCCAAGGGGCACCGTGCCGTGGCCACGAGGTCGACAAGCCCGCTGTCCGCTGCGAAGCGACCGTCCTCGTAGCGGCCATCAACGAGTGGCCGTGGTCTCTGGGCGGCAGCGCCTCGTCAGACGGTGGTGAACCGCAGTTCCGGGCGTTCCCATGCGACCTTCGGAGGCGATGGGGCGATCGTCCCCACCCGCTCGGCGCCCAGACGCCGGTAGAACTCCTCGGCCGGGGGGTGGGAGACCACACGGACGTCAGTCAGGCCGACCTGTCTGGCCTGGTCGATCATGTGCTCGATGAGGAGTCGGCCGATGCCCGTTCCCTGCGCGCTGTCCGCCACGAAGGCCAGGTCCAACTCCGGTGGCTCCACCACCAGGGCGTACAAGCCCAACAGTCGCCCGACCGCATCGACGGCCACGAAAACCCGGTGCCGGGCAATGTAGTCGGCGGTGACTCGGTAACCGGAGATGATCGATGCGTACCCTCCCCGGTAGGCGCTGGAATCGTGGATCAGTGTGGTGAGGTGCTCTGCATCGGATGCGACTGCGCGCCTGATCGCCATGGACTCCATCCGTCGCAGTATAGGAGCGAATACCTTCAGAGCCTATTACCTGTCCGGCTCTGATCGACTTCCGGTACGCGTCCGAGTGCGCTGACTTCAGGCGCGCTGCCTGCAGGTCGGCGTGCGCCCAAGGGCGAGGCAGGGTTCGTGGATGGCGTCGCGTATCTCCCAACGGATCCGTCGACAGCAGAACGAGCGCAGGTCCCGGACCGGCTGGAGTTGCCCGCCCCCGCAACCGCCCGCGCCGAGGCTGCCGGACCCCCGGCCTACCAGCGAGATCATGGCGGTGGTCACCCCTGGCGACCATCCGCTGCGGGCGGGCTGCGGCCACTTGGCCGAGAACGAGCAAGGCTTGTCCACCAGTTGTGGCCACACCCCCGGGCGACCCCGGGGCCAGTCCGCTTACCGCTTCCCAGAGAGCGAAAACGGGCATGAGCTCATGCACCGCCTCTCACTCCGGGCAACGCGGCGTCAGCCCGCCCACATTGTGCTGTTCACGTGCGCGGTGTCGTGGTGCTCGTGGTATTTGCTGATCTTTCCGCCCCTTATCTCGAAGAGGAAGTGATAATGGTTGCGGTGGTCTCGCGTGTTCTTCAGTTTCATTGTCGAGAACGCTTCCACGGCCACTCTATGGTCTTGAATGGTCCATGCGGTGGGTGTGATGACCAGCGGGCCGTCCGCGATCGAATCGAGCGGCTTGAGCATGGCACGGAACTGGTCCTTGGTGACGTGACGTCTCCCGGAGCCCCGCTCATCCACCATTCGACGTCGTCGGTGAGGCAGTCCAGGAGTTCCTCCAGCGGCTCCGTGTTGTCGGCCGCTCCCCACCGCCCTTCGGCATAGAGGCTCAGGAAATGTTCGACGATTGCCTTCTTCTGTACGTCGTCCATCACGCATCTCCGGTTTCTCGTGGTTGGTGGCCAGTGCGTGCGCCCCAGCGTGCATTACCACAGGTGCGCGCACAAATGATGATTCAGCACCCCAGGTATGTGTTCTGGGAATACCTCGGCTGTAGGGTGAAGGGCATGGCTGATATGACTGTCGTGGGATTGCGGGTAGTGCGCGAAGTCGCTGCGACGGGCTCCTTCAGCGAGGCGGCAGCTCTCTCGGCTACACGCAGTCGGCTGTATCCCGGCAGGTGAAGATGGTCGAATCCGCCGTGGGCGCGGCCCTTTTCGAGAGAAGGGCACGAGGGGTGAAACCTACGGCGGCCGGCGTGGCTTTCGCGCGGCACGCGGCCGACGTGCTGTCGGGCCTCGACGCCGCCATCCGTGAGGCCGGCGCACTGCGTCAACACATCACCGGCTGGGTGGCGATCGGCGCGATCCCGGCCGCGGCTACAGCCCTGGCTCCGCGTGCCCTCGCTCAGTTGACGGACGAACACCCCCAGGTGACCGTCGGCTTCGTGGAGGATTCACCCCCCGGCCTTTTGCGGCAGCTGCGTTCCAACCGTCTGGACCTCGCCGTCGTGGGTGTGTGCGCCGGGCCGCAAGAGCACGACCTCGACGGGCTGCGCCAGGAAACGCTTCTGGAAGACGATCTACGTGTGGCGCTGCCCCGGCACCACCCCTTGGCCACCCGGCCCCTGCTGCGGGCCGATGAACTGCGCCACGACAGTTGGATCGTCGAGACCGCTGCCGGTGACACCCCGTACTACGGGCCTGGCCCACCCTTGTTCGGCCAACTGTCGCCCATCGGGCGCGCGAATGGTCCACCCGCCTGGGAATGGTGGCTGCCGGCCTGGGGGTCTGTCTGCTGCCGGGTATGGCGGTCTCCTCCGCTCCAGCCGGCGTGAGAATCGTCCGGGTCGAGGACCGCCACCGGCAGGGACGTGCGACCATCGCCGTGACCAACGAACAGCGCTCGGCGGAAACCGACGCGGCTGTAGCAGCCCTCAGACAACAGGCGCTTGACCTGCGTTGAGCCTTTCCCGGCATTGCCTCTCCCGAGTGGAGTCAGCTGCGGTGACGGCGTCATCGCTTCGCGTTGCTCCGCGATCTGCGGTCGAGCACTCACACCCACACCGAACGGAAGAATCACCCGACCGGTCACGCCTGACCAGGACATCTCAACAAGCTCGTGTTACGAGCTCTCAGGAGCGGACAGTGGTGGACGCTGCCGGCCAGTCTCGGCGTCGGCGCCCGACACGGTGCCCTCGACCACATCGCGGAGCTGCGCCCGTGAGGTGATGCCCAGCTTGGGGAACGCCCGGTACAGGTGCGAGCTGACCGTGCGCGGCGACAGATAGAGCTTCTCGGCCACCTCACGGTTGGTCAGGCCGAGCGCCGCGAGCCGCACGATCTGCTGTTGCTGCGGGGTGAGAGCGGCCAAGGCGTCCGGTGCCGACGTTCCGCTTCGGGTTCCGGCGGCCCTGAGTTCGGACTGCGCCCGCGCCACCCAGGGCTGCGCGGCCAGCCGACGGAAGACGGCCTCGGCCTCGTTCAGCGGAGGACGAGCATCGGCGATCCTGCGCCGGCGGCGCAGCCACTCCCCGTACGCCAGCAGTGCCTGGGCGCGCTCGAAGGGCCGGCGGCCGAGCACCGGAGTCTCCAGCGCCGCGGTGAAGTGCCGCTCGGCCTCGTCGGCGGGGGCGAGCACCGCCCGGCTCAGCCGGACCAGTGCGGTCCTGCGCGGTGCGAGCACGCCCGCGTCCGCCAAGGATTCCTCCACTCCGTCCACGATGCGGGCGGCCTCCTCCTGGCGGCCCTCACGCGCCGCGGCAGCCGCCAGCTCGGGCAGCACCGGGTAGGAGAGGTGGTAGTGGGCGGGATGGCCCTGGTCGTCGAAGACCGCCCGATAGTGGCGGTACGCGGTCTCATGGTCGCCCTCCGCGGTGGCGGCGGTACCCAGCGCGCGATGGGCGAGTGCGAGGACGGAACGGCTCTCCCGGGGATCGACGAGCGACAGGGCGTACCGAGCGCGGGAGCGGGCCCCGGCCAGGTCACCGCGCAGGGCGCGCAGCAGCGCTTCGGTCGCGGCGGCACAGGCCGCGGCATGGTCCAGGCCGGCACAGGACGCGACGGCCGCAAGTTCGGTGCACGCGGTCTGAGCGCGGGCCCACCGGCCCTGTTCCAGGTAGGCGAGGGCAGCGACCCCGCCGAGACCGTCCGGCAACGGCCCGTGGGACGTCCACGAGGCGAAGGCGTCGTCGAAGGTACGGGCGGCCAGCTCCGTCTCGTCCAGCAGCCAGGCCGCGACGGCGAGCAGGGTCAGCGTCTCCGGCTCCTCCCGCGCCCGCGCTGCCAGGGCGGGCAGCCGCAGGGCGAGATGCGGCTCGGCGGCTTCAGGACGCGCGACGCTCCCGACCCAGCCCGCCAGGAGCTTCTCCCGCTCGCCGTACACGTGGCCGGGGTGCGCCGAGGTGCGGGTCAGCAGGCGTTTGATCTCGTGCAGTTGGGTCACATCACCGGAGTAGAAGCGGACCACAGCGGCGGCGGCCAGGGCCTCCAGCGCTGGCCCGGGAGCCCGGTCCGCGAGCGCGGCGGCAGAACGCATCAGCTGACCGAAGGCGGCGCTGTGCGAGGTGGTCAGCGCCATGAGCCGACCGACCTGGAGCGCCGCGTACGCCGCCGCCGTCGGGTCGTCGGTGCCGGCGCGGGTGCGGGCGGCCAGCCGTTCGACCAGGTCGAGCCGGCCGGTCAGGACCGCCGTCCTGGTCGCGGCGCCCAGGAGCCGGGTGCTCTGGCCCCGGTCGGGGTGCAGATCCGCGGCCCTTTCCAGCATGTGCGCGGCTGCCGCGAAGCCGCTGCGGTGCCGGGCCCGGTCCGCGCTGTCCTCCAGCGCGGCCGACACCCGCGCGCTCACGCCGTCGGTGGCGGCGGCGAGGTGCCAGGCGTGCCGGTCCGGGTCCTGACCCCGGAACAGCTCGGCCAGTTCGAGGTGTGTCGCCCGCCGCTCCTCCGCTGGGGCCGCGTGATAGACCGCGAGGCGGGACAGCGGGTGGCCGTGGCGCAGCCGTCCTGCGCCGCGCCGGACGAGCCCGGCCTCCTCGGCGGGCTTCCACACCGGGTCGGTGATGTCGGGCAGCCAGGACAGCACCGCGTGCGAGGGGTCCTCGGTGTCCACGGCGGCCAGGCGCACCACCGCGCGGCGGGTCCCCTCGGGCAGGGCGGCCAGTCGGCCGGCGTAGAGCCGCTCCAGCCGGTCGGTGACCGGCAGCGGGCCGTCGGCCGCGCGGGTGGCGTCGTCGCTGTACGCGGCGGCCCGGGCCAGCTCCACCAGAGCGAGGGGGTTGCCCTCGGCCTGGCCGAGAACGCGTAGCCGGGTGAGCGCGGTCGGCACCTGTGGCTGGAGGTCCAGCAGCCGCTCCGCCGCGCCAGGGCCCAACGGCTCCAGGGTGACGGCCGGCTCCCGAGCTACCAGGCCGCGCAGCGCGCTGTCCCGCTTGGCGACCAGGAGCGTCACCGGTTCGTCGGCCAGGCGCCGGGCGGCGAAGGAAAGGGCGTCCACAGAAGCGCTGTCGGCCCACTGGGCATCGTCCACGACCAACAGCAGCGGCTGTTCGGCGGCCCGGTCCGACAGCATGGTCAGCACCGCGATCCCGATGAGCATCGGATCCGGCGCCTCGCCCCGCTCCGTGAGGCCGAAAGCGGTGTGCAGGGCCTCGCGCTGCCGCGGGGGCAGGGCATCGATGTCCTTGCGGATCGGCCGCAGCAACTGGTGCAGGCAGGAGAAGGCCAGGTCGGTCTCGGACGGGCTGCAGTCCGCCCTCAGCAGCCGCCCGCCGTCCGCGGCGAAGCGGTCCGCGACGGCCTCCGCCAACGTGGTCTTCCCCGCCCCGGGCATGCCCACCACGGTCAGCAGCGCGTCCTTCCGCCGCGTCCTCGGGCGCGGCGGGCCCACCGCCGCGAGAAGCCTGTGCAGCTCTTCTTCCCTGACCACGGTGTGGCTGTCCCGGTCGACTGCGGTAGTCGCTGCGTGCTCGTCCACCAGTTCTCCAGACGTGGCGGGACCTTCGGCACCGGACACCTCCAGTCACCACCTCCCGGCCACCGACGCTACCAGGGCATATGCGGTACATCCTGGGACGCCGGCCAGGTGCGGTCACCTGACGGATGGCGCCGGCAGCCGATCAGCGCGTGCGGCCATGGCGCGAAGACGGCCACTTCCGCCCGCACCCGGCGACCCGCCCGCGCCCGGTGCACGGCGCGGCTCGGGAACTGCCCGCTCGGCGTCCCCGTAGGGGCCCCGTCCTCCCACTCCTGCCCGACAAATGCAGTCAGGTGTCCGATACCGCCGCAGCACCCCCGCTCGCAGGCTGGAAAGCGCCCGCACTTCCCGATGGAGAACAAAGGAGAACCATGTCCGCGCTCACCTCCCCCGAAGCCCGATCCGAGTCCCACCCAGTCGAGTCCGACCAAGCCGGGTCCGAACCTGGAGCCGGGACGCCGACGGTCAGCACCGTCGAACTCGGTGACGTGCAGATCCACCGCGTCATCGAGTATTCCGACACCACTCCGATGACGACCGATGTCTTCTTCCCCGACAGCAAGCCGGAGGAATGGCAGCGCCACGCGGAGCTGCTGGCGCCCCACCACTGGGACCCGGAGACCGACCTCACCCGTGCTGCCACCCAGTCCTGGGTGCTGCGCAGCGAGGGCAAGATCATCTTGATCGACACTGGCGCGGGCAATGGCAAGTACCGTCCCCTCCAGCCGATCTGGTCCTACCTGAGCACCGACTACCTGGCGAACCTCGCCGCTGTCGGTATACGCCCCGAAGACGTCGACATCGTCGTCAACACCCACCTGCACGACGATCACGTCGGCTGGAACACCCGGCTCGAAGGCCGTGACTGGGTCCCCACTTTCCCCAACGCCACCTACCTGATGCCGCATCGCGACTTCGAGTACTGGAAACCCGAGAACCTCCACAACACCGTGTTCGGACGGGGAAACCAGAACGTCTACGAGGACAGCATCGACCCGATCATCGCGGCCGGTCTGGTGAAGACCTGGGACGAGTCGTACACCATCGACGACAATCTCCGTCTGGAGCTGACGCCCGGCCACACGCCGGGCGCATCGATCGTCCACCTGGAGTCCGCGGGGGACCGCGCGATCTTCGCCGGTGACCTGCTGCACGGTGCGATCCAGGTGCACGAGCCGCACATCAACAGCTGCTTCGAAGAGGATGAGGACGGCGCCCGCGCCAGCCGTGCGCGCATGTTCGCGTATGCCGCCGACAACAGCACTCTCGTGCTCCCGGCCCACCTTCCCGGCCACGGCGCCTTCGAGCTGCGCCGTAAGGGGTCCGGTTTCCAGCTGACCGACTGGGCGCCGTTCTCCCTCACCTGACCCCTGATCCGACCGCGCAGCCTCAAAGGAGGAGAAAGGTACAGGAGCCCACATGTCCACCACGTTGCCCGAGAAACCTGAGAGCCCCGAGAGCCCCGGGAGCCCGGCAAAGTCCCTCGACGTGTCCGGCTACAGCATCACCCGGCCAGCCTGGGTCGCGACCGCTTCGAAGCGGGCGTACGACCTGCTGAGCACCGTCTCGAACATCGCTCTGTGGAGCCCCAACGCGATCCGCGCCCAGCGCGAGGACGGCTCCGGCCCGTGGGCCGGAGCCTGGTTCACAGGCCGTAACCGGCGCGAGGGCACGGAGTGGGACAGCCGTTCGCAGGTGCAGAAGGCCGAACGCGGGGCCGAGTTCACCTATACCGTCCTCGGTTCGGTGCCCGTGCCCATCGTGCGCTGGCGCTGGACCTTCACCCCTTACGGGCCGGGGACCCGGCCGGCCCACACATGGCAGCTGCTTGAGGCCGACCCCGTTCTCGGCACCACCTACGCAGAACTCGACGCCCTGCGGGACCAGACCGCCGCAAGCATGGAAGACACCCTGGTGGCGCTGGCCGGCTGGATCGCCGACAACCCCGCGGCCTGAACCGCACCCTCACCCGCCCGACGGCCCCCTGGGGCCGTCGGCAGGCACCCCACCTTCAACCACCCGTCGATGCGGCGGAGCCGCCGATGTGCACGCCGCCTGCCCGTCGACCGACAGCAAGGACAGACCGTTGATCGACCGCGACCTCGTCGTACGGACCGCGCACGGCGCGGTCCGCGGCAGACATGGCGACGACCACACCGTGTTCCTCGGTATCCCCTACGCCGCCCCGCCGATCGGCAGGGGCCGGTTCGCCGCCCCGCGACCGCACGATCCATGGGAGGGGATCAGGGACGCCACGGAAGGGGGACCGACCGCGCCACAGGGGCCGCGCCGTCTGGGCGCGCTGGACATGGCAGCCTATTTCGGGCCCGGCTGGGTGCCAGGGGCCGACTACCTCACCGTCAACATCTGGGCACCCCGCACCCTTCGGTGTGCTGCTCCGGTCATGGTGTTCGTGCACGGCGGCGGATTCGTCGCCGGTTCCACCCGATCGCCCCTGTACGACGGGAGCCGTTTCGCCCGTGACGGAGTCGTCCTGGTGACGGTGAACTACCGGCTCGGCATCCCCGGCTTCCTCGACCTGCCCGGAGCGCCGCGCAACCGGGGGCTGCTCGATGTCCTCGCGGCCCTGCGCTGGGTTCGGGAGAACATCGCGGCCTTCGGCGGGGACCCCGGGAACGTCACCTTGTTCGGCCAGTCGGCCGGTGCCACCCTCACCGGCGCCGCCCTGGCCCACCCCGCCTCGACGGGCCTCGTGAGACGGGCGATCGTCCAGAGCGGCAGCGGACGTGGCGCCTTCACCACCGAACAAGCCGCACGCGTGACGGCCGCAGCCGCCGAGGCGTTGGGCATCGCCCCGCACGTCGAGGCGTTCACGCGGATCAGCGACCGACGTCTCGTCGACATCGTGCCCGACTTGACGGGGATCGACCTGCGGACAGCGACCGACAGCGATCCACTCATCGGGCTGAGCCCGTTCAGCGTGTGCTCGGCCGCCAGCCCGCCGACTCCGTCGCCGACGACCGGGGCGCGGACATCGACCTGCTGATCGGGACGAATGCGGAGGAGGCACACCTGTATCTGGCTCCGTTCGGCGCGCTCTCCACGTCGACGGCGGCCGACGTGGAGGCCACGGCAGCCCTGTTCCGCCCGGACCCCGCCGAATACGTCGAAGCCTTCCGCCGCAGCCGCCCGCACGCCACGGACGGCGAACTGCGCTCCGCCCTGATGTCGGAAGCCCTGTTCATGGGCGGAAGCCGCGACCTCGCCGACGCGCATGCCGCACACTCCGACGCCCGCACCTACCGCTACGAGTTCGCCTGGCGGTCTCCCGCTCTGGACGGTGAACTGGGCGCGGCGCACGCCGTCGAGGTGCCGTTCGTCTTCGACGTGACCGACCAGCCCGGCCTGCGCGGACCCGATGCCCTGCTCGGTTCCCGGACGTCCCCGGCCGGCCTCGCCGCCCGCACGCACGCGGCCTGGATCGCCTTCGCGACGACCGGGAACCCGGGCTGGCGCCCCTATACCGGCCCCAACGGACACCTCATGCGCATCGCCGAGAACTGGCAGCTCGTCCCGGAACGGCGACCGGAACCGGTGCCGCCTGCTGACTGACGGCCGCGACGAGTCAGGCTCTGTTGCGGCAGCTCGGATCATGGCGCGAGCACGTATGGCACTGGTGGGGCCCGGCAGCCTGTCCGTGGGGCCTCACCGGACCTCCTTCCGACTCCCGACCGGCCGCCGACCGCCCCGCAAGGCCCTTGACCGACGGACTCGCTACCGCATCAGTCCGCCGTCGCCCCGGCCCCGGACGCGCCAAGTGTCCGGCGGACGGCGTCGCGGAGCCATTGGTGGGCTCCGTCGGCGGCGTGGCGGGGGTGCCAGGCCATGCCGATGGACACGGGCGGCAGCGGCAGGGGGATGTCGAGGAGGCGCAGCCCGAGAGCGGTGGCGGCGTCGGTAAGCGGAGGCGCGGCGCCGCCGGAGGGGTCGGTGGGGACGAGACAGACGACGTCGCTGTGCGCGGCGAGGGTCATGGCAGCCAGGTGGCTGGGGAGGACGACGGTGACCCGCCGGCGGAGGTTCTGCTCGGCCAGGGCGGTGTCCAAGGGGCCGATGAACCGGCCCCGGCGGCTGACCGCGACATGTTCGGCGGCGGCGAGCCGGGCCGGGGTCACGGTGGATTCGGTGAGGGGATGGCCGGGCCGGACCGCTGCCGCCATCCGGAGAGTGACCAGTTCTTCGACCCGGGTTTCGGGATCGACGTGCTCGATGGAGCCGATCTCCAGGTCGATCCGGCCGTCGCGCAGGGCCGGTCCGCCCTCCAGCTCTTCGGAACGGAACCGCAGCGAAACGCCTGGCGCCTCCTGGCGGACCAGCCTCAGCAGTCCGGGGACCAGTGCCGCGCCGGCCAGGTCGGCGGCTTGGAGAGTGAAGGTGGTGCGCAAAGTGGCGGGATCGACGCCGCCCTTGGGAGTGAGCAGTTCTTCGAGGCGGCGCACCACTGTGGCCGCTTCGTCCCGCAGGGCTTGGGCGCGAGGGGTGGGGACCATCGTCTGCCCGGCCCGGACCAGCAGGGGGTCCTGGAGAGTGCGGCGGAGGCGGGCGAGGGTGCGGCTCATGGCTGCGGGGGACGTGTGCAGGCGCGCGGCGGCGCGGGTGACGCTCTGCTCGGTCAGCAGGGCGTCCAGCGCGAGGGCGAGATTGGCGTCGATGGCGGGCTGTGTGCTGTTCACCAGCATCTTTCCGTTTCTGGCAAAGATCCGTTGCTGAAGTTCCCATTGTGGCAACACCGAGATCGTCCGCAGGATGGTCTGCGTACCGCCCCGGTACCGGCCACGCGATCCGCGCGGCCGTCCTCACCCGCCGATTCCGGAGGCATCCCGTCATGTCCACTGAAGACACCGCACCCCCGGTCACCGCCTTCATGCTCATCAAGACCATGCCCGAGTGGCTCGCCATGACGCCCGAGGAACGGGTGAACGCCCTCGAAACCCAGGTCATGCCCGCAGTGAAGGCCAGGACCAGCGGCGTCAGGTCGCGCTTCTACGACACGGAGTTCTATTCGACCCGGGTCACCGACGTCTGGGTCTGGGAAGCCGACGACCACGACGCCTACCAGCTCCTCATCGACGCCCTCCGCGAAACCCCCTTCTGGGACCGCTACTTCGAGGTCGTCGACCTTCTTGTCGGCACGGAGAACGGCTACGCCCGCACCTACGGAACCGCTCCCGTCGCCACCATCAGCACCTGATACGCCGCCCGGGCGGGCGCTCCCCGCGCCCACCGGTCACCCGCGGCCGGTGGGCCGCCACCACCGGCGGCCCCGCGCCCGCCCGGGCCGCGTCTGCTGCACTCGACAAGAACCACCGCACGGCCGGACAGCGAGGCGACCGTGCTGGACGCAGTGCTCAACGAGTGGCTGTGACCGGCGCGTTCCCCGGACCCGGCCATCAGCCCGTGGTCGTCGGTGGGTGGTTGGCAGTCCGCTGGAGACGGAGTTGGCCGATCTCCGCGGCGTTCTTCATCAGTTCGGCGTTCACCCAGGCGACCATGTGCGCGACGGTGTGACGAGGGTCGTCCTGCGTGGGAACCGGGCGGTCGCTTCCAGGTCGGCACCGGTGAGTCGGCCCAGTGCCTCCAGCCAGTCCTCACGCAGATCCCGCAGCCACTCGACGGCCGGCTTGCCCGGGCCCGGCCAGAGGACCTCGCTCCCTTCCCGAGGCGCTCTGCCGTGAGCGTGATCGATGGCCACGCTCCACCGCCACCCATGTGCCAGCTCAGCCAGCCGACAGTCGGTACAGGAACGGGGTCGGGCTCACTCTCTGCCCAGTCCGGTACCCATATCCCGTCGTCGGCCCGGCGCATCCTCAAGCAGTTCGCGGCGGGCTCCCACAGGAAGTCATCGGGTTCGAGCCTCTTCAGGTGGTACTCGAACAGTGACCAGGTCAGGTCGAACTGCCAGTGCAGCAGGCCGAGTGCGTACTGCGGGGCGGATTCGTTTCGCAAGGCAGTCACTGCCCGACCCTCGCACAACATCGGTGCTTGAGAATCGAGTATTCGGCGGCCCGGCTGAAACGATATCTCCTTTCGCAACAGGCCCTTATCAGCCGCTTCGGGGCGGACTTTTGTTCCGTGAAGCATGTCGCTCGACGCCGGTATCAGGAGAGTCGGCCACAAAGGCGCGGTCCAGGTGGAGGTGCTGGCCGTACCGCGGGTAGGCACGCGATCACCTCCACACGCCACAACTAGCAGTTTGTCCTATGCCAAAAATGTGCGGCAGTGCTCTGGAGCCGAGCGGGGTGGCGATGTCCGGATCACCGAATTTGCCTTCGACAGTCAAGTCATCCCGTTCGGCGCGGTGCCCTGTGCAGGTCGTCGAGGCGGAGTGGCGCGGGTTCGGGCAGCGGTGTGTCGTCCGTCGGCCGACAGGACTGGAGGAAGTAGGCGAGCAGGCGGCGGGATGCGGCCATGGAGGCCGCCGGGGAGTTCTGCAGGACGCCGTTGTTGGCCAGGAGCAGCAGCGTGATGTCGCTGCTGTGGAAGTCCTTGCGCAGCTGTCCGGTGTCCTTCGCACGCTGTACCAGCAGGGCGAGGCCCGACTCGGCGCGGGCACGTTCACGCCGGACCTCGGGCGCGTCGGGGAATTCGGCGAGGAACGCGGCACTGAAGCCGCGGTCCTCCGCCTGCATCCGGCAAACCTTGGTGAGGGCGGTGCGAAGTCCGCGCCACGGATCGTCGTCCTTGAGTGCCTCGTCGACGGTCGCGATGCACTGGCCGAGTTGTTCGGAGAACGCGGTCGCGATCAGTGAGTCGCGTGTCGGGAAGTGCCGGTAGAGGGTGGCGGCACCCACACCGGCTCGGCGGGCGATTGCGCTGGAGGGCACGCCGGTGCCGTCGAGGGCGTACGCGTCGCGAGCGGCCTGGAGGAGCCGAGCGCGGTTGTTCCGGGCGTCGGCTCGCTGCACCCGGGCGGGGGTGTCGGCCGGGGAGGTGGACGGGTTCCGAGACAGTCGGTCGGGCATGTCTCCCACTTAAGCACGAACGGAAGAGGTCGACCGTTTAGCGGGTTAGCGTGAAGTGATGCTGCGGCTTCCCGCAGCCGGTTCCCGGCCGCGGAGGTGAGCGGCTGCGGGTTCTCCTGTCGAACGACGTGCCGTATGTATGGAGGCTGTCCGTGTTTGCTGTGCAGTACCACCGCTATGGCGGTTCCGGGGTTCTTGCCGTCGAAGAGGTCGAGGAGCCGCACGCCGGGCCCGGCCGGGTCCGCATCGCCGTGCGTGCCACCGGTGTCACCCCTGCCGACTGGTACCTGCGTTCAGGGATGTTGCGGGACTTCGTGTCCCTGGACTTGCCGCACATACCAGGCATGGATGCCGCTGGCATCGTCGACGAGGTGGGGGAGGGGGTGACCGGCACCGCCGAGGGAGATGCGGTCTTCGGTCTCGTTCCCTTCGGGGACCAGGGCGGCGCCGCGGCCGAGTACGCCGTGCTGGAGGCGTGGGCTCCCAAGCCTCGGTCGTGGTCCTTCGGGGAAGCGGGCGGCGCCGCGGGCAATATCGACACGGCCACGCGTGTACTGGAAGCCTTGGACGCCGTCGAGGGCATGACCTTGTTGATCGAGGGTGCCGCCGGCGGTGTCGGTACCATTACCGCGCAACTCGCCCGGGCCCGCGGCCTCACCGTGATCGGCACCGCCAGCGAGGGCAATCACGGATTTCTCGAGGGGCTCGGCGTCGTACCGGTCACCTTACGGGCCGGGCCTGGCCGATCGCCTTGCTGCACTGGCTCCGCGCGGTGTCGACGTGGTTCTGGACGCGGCCGGCAAGGGCTCCCTTTCCGAACTGGTGGCCATCGTCGGCGACCCGCACCGCGTGGTGACCATAGCGGACTTCGACGCCGCTCGGCACGGAGTGCGGTTCTCCCGCTCCGAGGCAGGAGAGTCACCGGGCTGGGCAGGACTGCCCTTGGCGGTGGACCTGGCCGATCAGGGCCGCCTCACCGTCCCCCTGCACGCCGCGTTCCCGCTGAAGGAGACCGCCGCGGCCCATGACACCAGTGCCGCCGGCCACGCACGCGGAAAGATCATCATCACCGTGCCCTGAATGATCGCCTTTGAACCGCCCCGTCCATCCACGCAGTTGGGGTGGGCGGCGGCAGCCGCAGGGCTGCCGGGACGCGGCGCCGCCGTACGCACGCGTGCCCTGCTGGGAGCGCTGGGGAGACGCTTTCCACCGACCGCTGATCGAACCGGAACCGTCATCCGGACGGCGGCCGTCGGAATGCCTCTGCCAGCCGCTCGGCCATCATGTGCTGGTTCCACAGCTGTCCCGGGTCGTTGGGCATCGCCGCGTCGTACAGCTCCAGGCGGGTTTCGGTAGGCATCCTCCGCAGCCTTTCGCATGCGTCGGCCGCCTCGGTCACCTTCAGCCCCAAGGCAGCGCGGATGTCGGGCGACAGGCATTTGTCGGCGCGGACGCCGTCGGCGTCGACTCCGGGCAGGCCGGTCAGCCACAAGGCTGCCTCCGCGTGGTCGAGGTCGGCGGCCTTGGCGAGGCAGGCTGCGGCGTCGGGGTCGAACGGCACCGGTTCGCGTCGCTCCAACTCGTCGGCCAGCAAACGCAGCCGCTTGACGGTGGCCCAGCCTCGGGTCACCGGCCCGATGTCGACGAAGCCCTCCGGCCGGGGCAGGTCACCGCGTTGCAGAAACGCCTTGATTCGGTAGTTCCTGCCTGCTTGCGAGCGGGCCCAGTCGCCGAAGTGCATGGCGATGTCCAGCGGCAGCAGCTTGCCCTCCGCGGTGGACTGGGCCGCCGGGGGTTCCTCGTCCCCGTCCTCTCCCGGGTCCAACAGGCCGCGGTGCAGTGCCGGATCGGTCAGGGGCGAGGAGGCCCAGAACCGCAGCAGCCCGATCACCGCCGTGCGGTGCTCGGCAGGGGTGACGGTGCTGGCCGCGCGGAAGCCGAGGCCGCCGATGCGGCCGACGAGCTCCGTCCAGTCGTAATGACTCCCGTGGACCGCCCAGTGGGCCATGGCCGTCTCGCCGTCGATCGAGCCGGTGAAGAACGCCGAGGCCAGTTCGATCTGCCGTACCGTCCCGCCGGTTCCCTCGGAGTAGTAGCTGACCAACCCGTCCAGAGCGCCGTCCAGGTCCGCTTCCGGAACCTCCAGCAGTCGTGGGGTCTGCTGGTCGAGCACTTTCAGGAGCCGGTCCCGGTGCTGTATCCGGCGGTTGGTCTCCTGGAAGAACCCCATCAGGCCGTCCAGCAGCAGTTGGTGGCTGACCTCGGGCAGCAGGAGACCCAGAGCGTTCCGCAGCGCCGAGATGGAGGTGGCCGTCGCCGCCAGCAGTGCCCGCACGGTGTCCTCGGAGATCTCTCGCAGCGCCCGCGAGCCGGGAAGGTCACGGGGCGTCAGGAAGTGCCAGAACGCCTTCGGCGGCATGCGCCGTGTGCCCGCGGCCATCGGGGACGGGTGGTTGACGATCCAGTCCTGGTCCATCATGTAGACCCGCCAGTGTGCTGCACCGGTTTCCGGATCGCGTGCGGTGACGTCGTAGCCGCCGTCCAGCAGCAGCCGTCGGTCCGAGCCGGGAACGTCGAGGAGCCCCCAGGGAATGGGTGGCTTGGACGACCAGCGAGCGTGCGGCAGGTAACCGGTCATCGGGAGAGCCGTACCGTGGACGCCGTCGATACGGTGGTATCGGATCCGTCCCGTCACGCGGTCGTAGGCGACCCTGAAGCCCAGACGGGTGCCGTCGGTGCCCAGGGGCGAGGTCGCGGTGCCGGCGGTGACCGGGGCCAGCGACGAATGCTCGATCAGCCAGCCCTCGTCCTCGCCCAGCAGCGACGGATCGAGGAACGCGGGCAGGCCGGGCTCGCCGAGTTCCTCGGTGGCCAGGTCGACGGGGCGCACCACCCGGGATTCTTTGTCCACGCCGGTGTACCACCAGTACGTCCGGCCGTCGTGGAACATGTGGCCCTCAGGAGCGACCCGGCGTTCGCCCACGGTCAGGAGCCGGTGGCCCACGAAGCGCCGGGCGCGGGGGCCCAGAAAGGTGTAGCCGGAGCGCGTCTTCTCGCCGTACCGCCACTTCCACGAGGTTTCGTGCTCCGTGTGGACCTCGGCCGGTGCGCCGGACCAGTACACGCTCTGGTCCTGGTTGACGGCGTGGAAGACCTGGAACTCTCCTTCGGAGAAGAACGCCCGAACGTCGTAGTTGAACTGGTCGGCGCCCTTCGGCACCACCAGCCGGTGCTCCGCGATCCGGCCGCCGGGGCCGATCGCGATGGCCTTGCGGCGGTCGTGCACGGTCAGGATGGGCCAACTGGCCCGGCACCAGTTGTCCTCGCCCTTCAGCTCGCCGGCGGCCTTGTCCAGGGCGTCCCAGCCCAGCTCGTCGAGGATTCCCGCACGGAGCGTCCTGGTCAGCGGGGCCACGAAGTCGATGGCGGCGAGCCGGCCTGGAAGGTCGGGCAGTTCCGCCACCGCCCGCCGGGACAGTGTGGCGTAGAGCCAGTCGAAAGCGTCGAGAGCGCTCTGGAGGGTGCCGGAAGTGGCGCAGTTCAACCGGTCGTCGATGATCCTGCGCAGGAAGGGCCGCAGTGGCTCGATCGCCCATTCCCTCTTCCAGCGTTCGTCGGACCGCTTGTCTTCGAGGAGGGAATGGAACAGCAGGTCGGAGAACCGGTCGTCGGCGGTCAGCGCTTCCAGACCGACGCGGTCGTGCTCCCACCAGTGCCCCAGCAGCAGCTTCGGATCCGGGTCCGGCACCGGGATGCCCGCTGCCAGGCAGCCACCGATGACCCCCGCGTCGATGCGGTACTCCTTCGCTGTGCCGTAGCTCAGGCGCAGCGGGCCCTCTTCCGGGCTGATCCGTTCGGCCAGGCGCGGCAGCAGGTGCAGCAGCTCCTTGGGGGCCTTGGGAGGACGTGCGCCGGGTCCGCGGTAGCGGCGCAGCATCGCAGTGAGCCACCGTCCGGTGTCCTCACCGAGCTGGTCGAAGGCACCCGCTTCGTCGAGGAAGGCGACCCACCAGGCGTCCATGTCCGAATACGGGAGGTCGACCAGTTGCCACACCAGCCGCTGCTTCATCACCGCGTCCGAAGTGGCGACGGCGGCCAGCCAGGTCTTGCGCTGCGAGGTCCAGAAGCCGTCCGAGGCCCGCCAGAGCGCCGGTGCTTCCACGAGGGTTTCCAGCATGGAGCCGTGTTCGGCCGCCACGTCGAGACCGGCGGCCTTGGCCAGTTTGGTGAGCTGTTTGAGCATCTCGGGCCAGGGCGGCAGGCCGCCGAGCGTACGGAGGACGGCCAGTTCCCGCAGCTCCTGGTAGGCCTCGGCGGGGTCGCCCCGGCGCTTGCCGAGGTCCGCCACATAGGTCTTGATGTCCTTGACCGACAGTGCCCCGGCGAGGGCGAACTCCAGGAACACCGCGCGCCGCCTGGCCGGATCGACGGACGGCAGGTACTGATCGGCCTGGCGTGCCCGGCCGAACATCATCGCAGCCTGCCGGAGGCGGCCGGCGGCGATGAACGCCCGGCCGACCTGTTCCCAGTAGGCCGGAAGGTGGGAGTCCGGCAGCGTCGTGGCGATCTTTCCGTACAGGTCGAGCGCGGGTCCCGGCTTGGGCCCGGCCAGCCGCTCGGCGCTCGCCATCCCGGGCGCCGCCGCGAGGGCCGCGTCGGCGTGGGCGGGGTCGTGGAGCACGGCCCACGCCGGGTAGCCGGGCTCCTGGCGGTACCCGGCCGCCACTGGTGGGCCGGTGTCGGGTGCGGAGAATCCGGCGGCGGCCAGCACCTGATCCTCGCCGGGCGCGGCGGCCTGCCCGGTCAGCCGGACCACGGGGCGGGTGCCGAGCAGCGGATGGGTGTAGCGGCGCGCGGTGACCGGCTCGCCGCCCGAAGTACCGGCGGGCGCCAGGCCCGTGTCCAGCGCGATCCGGTCACTGGTCATCGGTCGTCCTTCCTGCATGGATCAGTTCTGCCATGCGCACGCCTTCGGACCAGGCCACCGGACCGACCTCGCCCAGCGCGACGGGCCGTTCGGATGCGTCCACCCACAGCAGTCGTCCCGTCTCGATGGGCAGGCCGGGATCGTCGGCCCCCAGCCAGTAGCGGGCCTGCAAACCGACGCCACCGTCAACGATCCGTAGCATCGCGAAACCGCCGCGCATGACGAAGCCGTACCGGGCGGCGCGGGCGGTGGCGTGACGCAGCTCCTCGAACCCGCCCCCGGCGTAGTCCTCGAGGCTGGTGGCTTCGGGGTCGACGTCGTCCGGCCGGTGGTGGAGCTCGCGGGAGAGCTGCGGGATACCCTGCGCGGCGTCACGGTTGGCGAGCAGTTCCCGCCACTTTCCCACGTCGGACAGCAGGATCGGATGCGGCAGGGAAACGGGGCCCACCAGTGGGGTATGCGGAGTACCGTCCTGGTCCACCAAGACAGTGCGACCCTCCTCGGTCACCTCCGTCAGCAGGCCTGTCCGCCCGCCGACGACCACCACGAGGTGCTCCAGGACCGACCGCCAGCTCGGGTCCGGCCACACGCGGGCCAGCAGGGCGGCGGGCACCGGAACACCGGCCAGCAGCCAGGACTCCACGGTGGACCGGCATTCCTCCTCGTGCCGCACCAACCGCTCGCGCAACTCGGACAGCTTCTCGCCCACCGAACTGCTGCGCACGGCCCTGGGGACCGACCGCAGCACATTGCCGTCGGACTTCCGGCATCTGAGAGTGGTTCCGTCCAGAGCCAGTTCGTGGCCATGGGTGGCGGGCAGCCACGCGGGGGGAGTTGACATGATCCGCATCATGTCAGCCCCCTGTGACAATCGGCCTGGGCACGCGTCATCGCGCCAGGCTTCATGGGGAGAGCTCCGTTGTGGCGGGCGAACGAAGAGGCCGCCCTGAATGAGGACGCAGTCCGGCCCCCTACCCCCGGAAGGCCTCGGCCGGCGCGGCCTGTGAAGTGAGGGTCGCGATGAGGCACCCTTCCTGCTCCTTGTGGTGACCGACGACGTCGAGGCGGCTTGCCGTCTTCCGCGTGGGTCGATACGGCAGTGCGGTCGAGCGGGGGAGAGGGCGGCGGTCTCGGTGAACCGGCCCCTGTCCCACATGCGCTCGGTGAGTTCGGCCAGTTCCGTCTTGTGCGCGGTCGACAGGTAGGTGCTGGTCCAGGCTGGGGCAGTTCACCGGCCAGGACGTCGGTGAAGGATGCCAGGTGTCCGGGGCCGTGGCCGGGGCCGTGGTCGGGCGTGACCCCCTTTGTGTGAGGGGCGAGAGGGCCCAGCGGTGCCGTCCGGCCGCAGGCGGAGACGGGGGCGGCGCGGCGGCCGGAACCCGGGGTGGGGAGAGGATGGGCGCACGGTTCGGTGCCGGGGCTCACACTCCGGTTGCGGCCGTGTCGATGACCCCCCCCGGCCGCACCGGACCATCCCGGTGTCTTCTACCCGGACGTATGCCGCCGTGTGCGCGCCGCCGCCGAAGGGGCACCGCTCGACATTCGTGCCAGATGGTCTTTCTTTCGGAGCACCTGCGCATGAAGACCTACATGCCGACACACATGCGGTGGTCAAGTTCCGGCGACTGGTTTCAGTACATTGAGACGCCAGTGCGTGCGACTGCCAGGCGTGTCGATGGTCGCCTCCGGGCTCATGAACCTCTCCAGCGGGAACAGCATGTTCGAATTGAGTACGCCGATCGTGACCGTGGTCGCCCTATACGTGGTCGCCATGGTCGGAATCGGCGTCTGGGCTTACACCCGCACCCGCACCTTCGCCGGCTTCGCCCTCGGGAGCCGCAGGCTGAGCGCGCCCGTCGCCGCTCTGTCCGCAGGAGCCAGCGATATGTCCGGCTGGCTGTTTCTCGCACTTCCCGGAGCGGTGTACGCCGCCGGCCTCGGTGCCAGTTGGATCGCGGTCGGCCTGGCGGCCGGCACCTATCTCAACTGGCTCTTTGTCGCGCCCAGGCTGCGTACCTACACCGAACGGGCCGGGAACGCGGTAAGCCTGTCGGCCTATCTGGAGGAGCGCTTCGAGGATCGCACCCGGATGCTCAGGATGGTTTCGGCCGCGGTCACCCTGGTGTTCTTCACCGTCTATGTCGCCAGCGGTCTGGTGGCCGGAGGAGTGCTGTTCGAGCAGGTATTCGACGTCCGGTCCGGGCTCGGCGTGACGGTGACGGCTCTGGTGATCGTCACCTACTCCTGTCTCGGCGGCTTCCTCGCAGTGAGCCTGACGCATGTGATGCAGGGCGTGCTGATGTTCCTCGCCCTGCTGGTGCTCCCGGTGACGGGTGTCGCAGTCCTCGGAGGTTTCGGGGCGCTGGGCACCGCCCTCGACGACAAGGGGCCGGGCCTGCTGGGCATGGGGTCGGATGTCGACTACGCCGACGGCCAGTGGTCGGCAGGCGGAGGGCTGGGCGCCGTCGCGATCGTCTCGCTGCTCGCCTGGGGCCTGGGCTACTTCGGGCAGCCGCACATCTTGGCCCGCTTCATGGGAATCCGCAGTATCCGTGCGGTTCCGGCGGCCCGCCGTATCGGCACGGGGTGGGTCGTGGTCGTACTCGCCGGGGCCACGCTCGTCGGACTGGTGGGCATCGCCGAGCTCGGCGCGCCGCTGTCCGACCCGGATACGGTGTTCATCGTCCTGAGCCGGACGCTGCTCAATCCATGGGTGGCCGGGCTGATGCTGGTCGCCGTGCTGGCCGCCATCATGTCGACCGCGGACAGTCAGCTCCTGGTGTCGTCCGTGGCTCTCACCGAGGACTTCTACCGCGCGTTCCTCAACCGGCGTGCCTCGGACAAGGCGCTGGTGTGGGTCGGCCGGGCCGCGGTCGGCCTGGTCATCGTGGTGGCCTTCCTGATCGCGCTCCATGCCGGCGGACTGCTGAGCATCGTCGCGTATGCCTGGGCCGGATTCGGTGCCGCCTTCGGGCCGGTCGTCGTCCTCTCGCTGTACTGGCCGCGGATGACCTGGGCGGGGGCGATGGCCGGGATCGTGTCGGGCGCGGCCACGGTGCTTCTCTGGGAGCGGATCAACCCGCTGCTCGGACCACTCGAGTCAGGCATCTACGAAATGGTCCCGGGCGTGCTCGTCGCCACGGGGGCCGCTCTGTTCTTCGGCAGGTTCGTCGGCCGGCCGCCGAAGCGGGCCTTCTGGCGGATGCCCGGCGGCGGGGTGAGCCAGCTGATGCTCGTGCCGTCTCTCACCCACGCGCCTGTCGGCATGGCCGTTTTGGACACGGACCTGCGCTACGTCTGGGTGAACGAGCCACTGGACCGCCTGATCCCCCTCGAACAGCGGCTGGGGCGACAGGTGAAGGAAGTGCTGCCAAAAGAGGAAGGTCAGGCGTTCGAGGAGAAAATGCAGTCGGTCCTGGAGACCGGTGCTCCGGTGATCGATTACGAGTTCCGTGGCCCCCGATACGCGGACCCGCGCCGCAAGCGTGCCTTCTCCGCGTCGTTCTTCGTCATGAAGGACCGCCAGGGCCGGCATGTGGGCATCTGGTACATGATCATCGACGTCACCGAGCGCTGGCAGGCACAGGAACGGCTGGCCCTGCTGAACGACGCCGCCGTCCGCATCGGCACCACACTGGATGTGACGCGGACGGCGCAGGAACTGGCCGACGAGGCCGTGCCCGCGCTCGCCGACTTCGTCGCCGTCGATGTACTGGACTCGGTCATGAGGGGTGAGGAACCTGCCCCCGGACCGGTCGGCATGACGCCCGTCCTTCGCCGCGCGGGGCAGCAGTCGGTGCGTGAGGGCTGCCCGGAGGCCAGCTGGGCCGTGGGGGAAGCCGTCCGGCGTGCTCCGTCGTCGCCGGTGACCCGCTGCCTGCTGCAGAGCAGAACGCTGGTGGAACGGACCCTGGACCCCTTCACCAGTCCCTGGGTGATGGAGGACCAGCCCCTGGGCGCCTCCGTCCGGGCGTTCGACTTCCGCTCGCTGATGGTGATTCCGGTGCGGGCGCGCGGCGTCACCATGGGCGTGGCGACGTTCGCCAGGTCGCAGGACCGGGAGCCCTTCGAGGCGGACGACGTGCGTCTCGCCGAGGAAATCGTCTCCCACGCGGCGGTGTGCGTGGACAACGCGCGCCGCTTCACCCGCGAGCGCACCGCCGCCCGTTCCATGCAGAGTTTCCTGCTGCCACGACAGTTGGCTGCGGGGTCCGCGTTGGAGGTGGCGTCGTGGTATCTGCCGACAGATGCCCCCAGCGGCGTGGGCGGGGACTGGTTCGACGCGATTCCGCTCTCCGGAGCCCGGGTCGCCCTGGTTGTCGGGGACGTGGTCGGACATGGCATCAACGCGGCGGCAACCATGGGGCGTCTGCGTACCGCAGTGCGCACACTCGCCAACCTGGACCTCCCTCCGGACGAATTGCTCGCCCATCTGGACGACCTCGTCATCGGCCTCATGGAGGCACCCGACAGCGAGGAGCCCACTCAGGAATCCACGGCGGCCGAGAGCGAGACCGCACGCGCCGCGTTCCTGGGGGCCACGTGCCTGGTCGCGGTGTACGACCCGGTCAGCAGGCGGTGCACCCTGGCACGGGCCGGCCACCTGCCGCCCCTGATCGTCGCCCCTGACGGAAGCGCCGACATCCTGGACCTGCCGGCCGGACCGCCACTCGGCCTCGGATACCTCCCCTTCGAATCCCTCGAACTGGAGCTGGCCGAGGGCAGCCTCGTCGCGCTCTACACCGACGGCCTCATCGAGACCTATGACCGGGACATCGATGTCGGGCTCGCCCGACTGGGTGAAGCCCTCCTGGCACCCAGGCCGACGCTGGAGGAGACCGGCCGCAACGCGCTCGACGCCATGCTGACCGGCCCGCCGGCCGACGACGCGGCCCTGCTGCTGGCACGGACCCGTGTCCTGGCCCCGGACCAGGTCATCACCTGGGACGTGCCCAGCGATCCGGCTGCTGTCGCCCGCGCACGTACCCTCGCCGGCGAGCAGCTGGGGGAGTGGGGCATGGACGAGCTGACGTTCACCACGGAACTGATCGTGAGTGAACTGGTCACCAACGCCATCCGCCATGCGACCGGGCCGGTCTGCCTCCGCCTGATCCGCGACCGCTGCCTGATCTGCGAAGTCTCCGACGCCAGCAGCACATCACCGCGCCTGCGCCACGCCCGCACCACCGACGAGGGAGGCCGGGGCCTTTTGCTTGTGGCCCAGCTCGCCCAGCGGTGGGGTACTCGCCATACGGCGACCGGCAAGGTCATCTGGACGGAGCAGGCCCTCCCCACCTCTCCGGCCGTCTAGGAAGTGGGATCGGAGGGCGAACTGCCGCGCGGCGGCTGCTTGCGCGGTGCTTCACGCCCGGGACGGCGAGTCCGCCCTCTTCACCCATAGCGGCAGCGTGCAGCTCAGGGCTGTGCCTCGGGAGTGCTGAAGCGGACCTGCCCGCTGTCGGCGAACAGCTCCAGACGTGAGCAGTCGGCGCACTGGACGCCGGTCGCCGACGCGTTCGCCCAGTCCAGATTCAGGAAACTCATGCCCGCGGTGTTGAGCTGCACTTCCCGATCCCAGAACAGCGTGCCTCGGCACAGCGGGCAGAGCAGTTGATGTGGGCCGACCCACACCAGCCACGGCCCACGGTAGCGACGCGCTCGGACTGCCACTCTGACCACCCCGTTCTCGTTCTCGATCGCTATGCGTCGGTTCTGTCTGTCGCTTTGGGAAACCCTCCGGGCTCATCTGCCGTGTGGCGGCGAACTGCGGCGGAGGGGTATCAGGACGAGTCGTCGTCATTCGGGCCGGGGGTCCCAGCGGAAGCGTCGGACCGCCACCGCCGCTCCGAGGACGCCCCAGAGCACCAGTACCAGAAGGTGCAGCCAGGCGAAGCCGCCGTCCGGGCCGATTGCCTGCAGCAGGGCTTGGTTGAACGGCCGTACCGGCAGCACGCCGGTGAGGTTCTCCAGGATCGCGTTGTGGACGGGCATGTACGTGCCGGACATGAACACGAGCGGGAAGAGGATGAACTGTACGACGGCGGGTGCGGCTTCCGCGTTTCTGATCAGTGAGGCAACCGCGAAGCCCAGCGCGCAGAAGCTGGCCGAGCCCAGCACGAGTGTCACGGCGACGGGCAGCCACGCCGCGGCGCTCGGTATCGGAACGTTGTAGAGGCGCCCGACGCCGACGATGAGCAGGACATCGACGATGCTCACCATCACGCAGTGTGCCAGCAGGCCGACGAAGTACATCCACGGCGGCAGCGGCGTGGCTCGAACCCGCTTGAGGATCCCGTTCTGGCGTCGCGTCGACAGGACAATGGCCAATTGGCTGTAGCAGGAGCCGAGCACTGACATGGCGGCGAGCGTCGTCACGTAGTACTGGAGAGCTGAGAGTCCGCCGAAGTACGGGCTGGGCGTGGTGCCGTCGAACATGAGGCCGAAGACTGCGATGACCACAACCGGCAGGACGAAAGTGAAAAACGCACTTTGCGGATTGCGCCAGAAGGTGAGTTGTTCGTAGCGGATCTGGTGCAGAAGAACAGTCAGGTCGCGCCGGGAAGCGCGCTGGATGACGGTGCTGCTCACAGTGCGTTCCCTCTCGTCGCCGGCTCTGGCGCGTCGCGGTCGGTCAGGTCGAGGTAGATGTCCTCCAGGCTCGGTCGCTCGACCGTGAGCTGGTCGAGGACCGTGCCGCGCCGCAGCGCCCAGTCGGTCAACCGGTGCAGGGTCGCGGTAGGTTCGTCGGTCTCGGTCACGATCCGTGCGCCCTTGCCCGGTATCGCGTCCACCGGCAGATCGGCTGCTGTGGACCCGGCCGGGGGGACGAAACTGATGCGCACGCGCGAGGTGTCGCGTCCACCGAGGTTCTCCGGTGTTCCCTCGGACACGATGCGTCCGTCGGAGATCACTGCCACACGGTCGGCCAGCTCTTGCGCCTCCTCCATGTGGTGTGTGGTGAGCACGACGGTGGTCCCGGCCTCGCGCAGATTGCGAACGATCTGCCACGCGCTCCGGCGTGCGCTCGGGTCGAACCCGGTTGTCGGCTCGTCAAGAAAGAGCAGATCCGGGTTGCCGATCATGCCGAGTGCCAGGTCCAGGCGGCGCTTCTGCCCACCCGAGAGCGCTCGTACCTTTCTGCGCTCCAGACCTGAGAGATCGACGAGCTCGATCAGCTCGTCGACGTCACCCGGGTTTCGGTAGTAGCCCGCGTTGCGGGCGATGGTTTCGCGGACAGTCAGGTACGGCTCGACCGCGATGTCCTGCAGCACCAGCCCGATGCGTTCGCGCAGCTCCCGGGCCACTGCCCGGTCGCCGGGGTCCAGCCCGAGCACTTCGACACGCCCGCCGTCACGGGCGCGGAATCCCTCGAGGATCTCCAGCGTGGTGGACTTCCCGGCGCCATTCGGTCCGAGCAGCGCGAAGATCTGCCCCCGCTCGACCGTGAAGCTCACCCCCGCCACGGCTTTCACGGAGCCGTAGCTCTTGTGCAGCCCTTCCACAGCGACCACATCGGACATGAACACCTCTCTTCCGGTGCGCACACCCGGCGGTGGGACGCACCTGTGTCGCAGCCCCCGTGTGGTGCCGCTTGTACTTCGATACGCGTCGCCGCGGAGCTCAGCCGTCCCTCGGTCCCATTCCTCGCTCGCTACAGCGGATGGCAGCGGGTACCGAGCCACCGGCTCGCCGGACCCGCCGTCTGACGCGCCCGGAGGTGGCCTTGAGCCGTCATGGATTGGTCGCTGGTCCGTCCACTGGCTCCGCGGCTGAGGCAACGATCTGCCGCAGAGCTGCGACATGCCCGTCGAAGGCATCCCGGCCGGCAGGTGTCAGCCGGGTCCGGACCCTCCGCCGCCTGCCTTCGAGGCGGCGTTCCGTAACGATGTACCCGGCTCCTTCGAGCGTTGCCAACTGCTTCGACAGGGCCGAGTCGGACATCCCGAGCCGGTCCTTGAGGAAGGCGAACTCCGCCCAGTCGGCGGCTGCCAGGGTGGCGACCAGCGAGAGCCGGGTGCTGGGGTGGATCAGCTCATCGAACTGTGGGCCGGTCATGCCCCCGCCCAGCGGCGGAGTACGCGCAAGATCTCGGGCCCGCCGAACCCGGTGATCGCAGCTGTCAGCAGCGCCGCCCAGATGGCCGGATGGTCGGCGCCATCGGCGTTGAGCGCGAGTGCCGCCAGTATCGTGATCCCGACGAGTCCGAGGAGCATGCCGACGATGATCAACGGGATCCGTCGACCGGCGACCGCCGCGCTGACCTGGAGCCGGCTCGTGCGCCGACGTCCGCTGAGCGAGCGTGCGGCGAACGCTGAGTGCCCCACGCCGAAGCCCACGGTCGCAACCGCGGCCAGCCACGCGGGTCCGGCTTGGGCGATCAGGCTCAGGACGAGCCAGCCGGCTGCCATGGCCCACCAGTAGCCACGGGGCAGGCCCACCTCAGCAGCCACCTGACGTTGGGCGTGGTCCACCAGGCCGAGCGCGTCACCGGCCTGTTCTGCGGCGGAGTTTTCCATGGCATTCTCACTTTCCTGGTGGGAAAGTGAGGACACCACTTTCCTGGCAGGAAAGTCAAGGGTGGGGACGGAGGCGCCCTCTTCGACCGGCACGTCGTTACCGACAGCAGTGCGGACTCGCCCGCCTCGCAGGAGGATCTTCGGCGGGCAGCTGCTCAAGACGGGTGCTGTAGCGGAGACCGAACCGGAGACGGGCGTCCTTGATCCGGCCGCCTCATCAGACCGAGATCAGCGAGTGCCCCAACTGTGAACGCTCGTAGTGGACCTCGCGTCCGCTGCGCTTCATGGTGATCAGACCGCTTTCGCAGAGCACCTTGAGATGCTGGCTGACCGCGCTACGGGGTCATGGCCGGCCTCCGCGCCGGAATGCTGGTGGTAGTGGCTTCGCCGAGGGCGACCAGGAGTCCGGCGCGAGTGTGGCCGATGAGGGCGCCGAGCGCGTCCGGGGTGGGAACGACACCTTGCGACCAGACCGTGCCGACACCGGGGACGGGGTATACCAGGTTCGGCAGCGGGTGCGGCGAAGTCCGGCAGCGGCCGGATCGGGGGCGGAGTCAGGAAGTCGGCGATGCAGGGGCCGACGGAACCAGCGCGAGGAGCAGTCGCAGATCCAGCCTGGCGAGCCGGGGGCGGACTGCGCGAATCCACGGCAGGTGCAGAGCATGGCGACCGGGCACCAGAGGGTGCTCGTCACCTCCGGGCGTGAACTGGTCGCCGTCACCGGTGACCTGCTCGTGCACGCGATCCAACTGCTCCACCACGAACTCGCCTACGCCCACGAGATGGACGCCGAGCAGGCAAGAGCCTCAAGAGAACAAGTCCTCCCCGACAGCGCCGCCGACACCCTCCACCTCGCGACCCCGCACCTGACCGAACCGTTCATGGCCCGCTGATCCACCCGGCGGACCGGTCACTCCCGCAGTGCGTACGGACCGACGAACGGTCGACACGGCTACGAGGCAACCATCCTCCGAGTAGCCATGCCGCCGGATATTCGATTCCCCACGGCGTCGATGCTGTGCGAGGGTCGGCCAGTGACTGCTGCCTCTCGAAACGAACGCGTCCCGCAGCCCGCATTTGCCCTGCTGTGCTGGCAGTTCGACCTGACCTGGTCGCTGTTCGAGTACCACCTGGAGAGGCTCGAACCTGACGACTTCTTCTGGGAGCCCGCTGCAAACTGCTGGACGGTGCGCCGGGCTGATGACGGGACATGGGTGCCCGACTGGGCTGAGAGCGAGCCCGACCCCGTTCCTGTACCGACCATCGGTTGGCTGAGTTGGCACATCGGCTGGTGGTGGAGCGTGACCATCGACCACGCTCACGGCAGACGACCTCGGGAGAGGGCTGACATCATCTGGCCAGGCGCGGGCAAGCCGGCCGTCGAGTGGCTCCGCGGTCTGCGTGGGGACTGGCTGGAGGCGCTGGACCGGTTCACCGAGGCCGATCTGGACTCAACCGCCCCGTTCCCGTGGCAGAACGACCCCCAGCACACCGTCGCGCACATGGTCGCCTGGGTGAACGCCGAGCTGATGAAGAACGCTGCCGAGATCGGCCAACTCCGCCTCCAGCGAGCTGCGAAACGCCCGTCGGCAACCACGGACTGACGGCCCGACCTGCGGGCAAGTGCTGCCGCTCGAGGCGATTGATCACGCACTCGACCGGGGGTCGCTCGCGGCTGTCCGTCTCGTCGGACTGCGGCGGTCGACCGCTGGGCCGGTACGCCGGGTACGGCTTCCGGTCTCAGGCCCGCAGTGCGTCGATCGCGGTGTCGATCGCGGCCAGGGCCGCGGTCCTGTCGAGACCTGCCCTCGATACGAGCGAAAGTCCTTGGACGACGTAGAGCAGTAGCTGGGCTTGGGCCTCGGGGCGGGCGGTGCCGGTGACTTCGCCGGCGGCCTGTGCGCGGCGCAGGGCGTCGGTGAGGATATCCGTGAACCGGCGATATGAGCGGGTGACGACTTGTGTGGCTTCGCTGTCGTGGGGGACGAGCTCCGCGGTGGTGTTGCCGACCAGGCAGCCCTGCGGTACGCCCATGTCGGAGATGAGCTCATCCAGGCGTGCCGGGTGGGTCAGGATCTCGCGCAGCGCCGGCCGGAGCGGGGTGGTGTCGAGCGCGGCGATCAGGTGTCGCTCGTACACCTCCCAGTAGAGCCCGACGGCGTCGAGGTGGAAACGGCGTTTGTCCCCGGAGGTTCCGTAGAGGCTGCCGCGTCCGACGGCCAGTGCGTCGACACGCCTCCGCTACGCGGGACATCTGGTCGGGATCGGGCTTCCCGTCCAGCACCGCCTCAGCGTCGACCTGCGCCGCTGATCTCGACCATGGTCCGGTTCGGGTCCGGGGCGTTCGGCTCGATGGCCAGCGCGAGGTCCGAAGCGCCACTTGAGCGAGGGCAGTTCTTCCTCGATCCAGGAGCTGATGCCGCCCAGGCTGGTGAGTGACCCGGTGTCTGCTCCGAGTGCGGAGAACCGGTTGATACAGGAGCGTGGGGCACCTCCCACGGATTCCGCAGCCTCTTCCAGTGAGCTGATCACCGTCTTGAGGCGGCCGGGGTCGACACCGCTGAATGTGCTCGGCCCGTACCCGCCGTCCGGCTCGGTCATCAGACGTCCCCCCCCAGGCCCCCGGCTGTGCGGCCCTGCTCCGGACCGGGCAGGAGCGGGCGCTCCTGCAGGACCATCTCCCTGCTCGCCGTCGGGCCAGGGCCCAGTGGTGCTCCTCAACGCCGGTTCACTGCGCGGCGAGGCCCTCTCCTCAACGACGGGGAGACCTCCGCGACCGTTCTTCCCCGGCTGTCCAACGACCGGCTGGAGAGCACCGTCCGCACGCTGTACCGGGCATGCGCGCGGCGGACGACGCGCTGAAAGCGAAGGACCGGTCCGGATACCTGCATCAGCAGCGCACGGTGCCGAGGCGCTCCCACAGACCGACCAGGTGCGTGTGCAGGACGTCTTCGGCTTCCTGCGTGGGCAGGTGGCCCATGAGTACGTGGCTGGTGAGGCCGTCGGCGAGGGCGAGCAGAGCGCGAGCCTCGCGCTGCGGATCGGGTGGCGCTGTTCCTTCATCGTCCGGGGCGCTTCCGGCTGCCTCCGTGATGAGGCGGACGAGAAGACCGTGGAGGGAGGCGTAGCTGGTTCTCAGCGGGGCGGCGAGCTGTTCGTTGACGGCGGCCTTGGCGACGAATGCGAGCCAGATCCGTGCTTCGGCGCGGTTTTCCTCGCGGAGCAGGGCGATTTCAGTGGCCGCGTGCCCCAGAGCTGTGGCGGCCGACTGGGCCGGGCTGCCGACCAGGCGGGCCCGCGCGCGCTCGGTGATGCGTTCGCCGACGTGGTCGACGGCGAACAGCAGCATCTCCTCCTTGCTGCCGAAGCAGCGCTGAACGGCACCCAGGGAGACCTGTGCGCGGGCGGCGACATCGCGCATCGTCACTCCCTCCGGGCCGTGTTCGTCGGCGAGGTGGCAGACGGCCTCGGCGATCTGGCGGCGTCGGCCTTCGTAGTCCACCTGCTTGGGCACGCCCGGCCCCTCCTTCTTCCAGCACAGCGACCCTGTTGCGATACGATCGTATCGCATCCGGTGTAGGGTTCCGAAGCCAGCGCGTCGACACGTGGACGGGGAGTTGCGAGGATCATGGAAGAGGCTCTGTGGAAGCTGACGGCCGCCGCCCAGGCGGAGGCCGTGCGAAGCGGGCAGATATCGGCGGTCGAACTGGTCGACAGCCACCTGGACCGCATCGCTGAGGCCAACCCGCAGGTCAACGCGGTCACACAGCTGTTGGCCCAACCCGCTCGTGAGGCCGCCGCGCGGACGGACCGGCGGCGTGCCACGGGGCAAGAGCTCGGGCCACTGGCCGGCGTGCCGTTCACGGTCAAGGAGTCCACCGCGATCGAAGGCGTGCCGACCACCTTCGGAACAAGGCGGTTCCGCGATCTGGTCGCGCGGGCCGACGCTATCCCGGTAGCGCGCCTGCGTGCTGCCGGAGCCATACCGATCGGGCACAGCAACATGCCCACCCTGGTCCTGGCGGGACTGCACTCCCGAAGCGAGCTGTTCGGCGACACCGTCAACCCTTGGGACCCGAGCCGGACCCCCGGGGGCAGCAGCGGTGGCGACGGGGTGGCCGTCGCCACCGGCATGGCCGCGCTCGGGCTCGGCAACGACTCCGGCGGATCCGTACGGATTCCTGCTTCGTTCTGCGGTGTGGCAGGGCTGAAGCCGACCTCCGGACGGTTCCCCGCCGATCACCGCGTCCTCGGCCCGGACGACCCGGGACCGGCCTCGCAGATGCTGGTCACCGACGGGCCTTTGGCCCGCAGCGTCACCGACCTGCGCCTGGCGTACGAGGCGCTGGCCGGGACCGATCCGCAGGACCCGCGGGCCGTGCCCGTGCCCGTTCACGGCCCGGAGCTCCCGGGGCCGCTGAAGGTCGCAGTCGTTGCCGACCCCGGTGGCCACGGCGTCCACCCGACGGTCCGCGGCTCTGTGGCCGCGGCGGCCGACGCGATGCGGGACGCTGGATACGACGTGCGGGAGGTGGAGGACGTTCCACGACTGGAGGAGGCACTCAAGACATACGGTCGGATCACCGTCACCGAGTTCGCCGAGACCTGGCCGGTCGTGCGGACACTGCTCGGCGAGGGCGGAGACCGCTACATCGAGATGGCCATGGAGAAGACCCCGCCCGCCACTGCTGCGGAGTTCATGCAGCTGATGGGGGCCTGGCTGGGCATCCGTCGTTCCTGGGCGGAGTTCCTCGATGAGTATCCGCTGCTGCTCGGGCCGGTGTTCACCGAACCGCCCGTCGAGCCTGGGCTGGAGTCGCGCGACAGAGCGGGACAGGAACGGGTCGGCGCGGGCATGCGTCTGTGCACGGTGACCAGCTTCGTGGGCGTTCCCGGAGTCGCCGTACCGACCGGCGTGACCGATGGGCTGCCGGCCGGCGTGCAGATCGTCGGTCGCGCGTTTCGCGAGGACCTGTGCCTGGCCGCGGCACAGGAGGTGGAGGACCGCCTGGGTGTGCTCACACCGGTCGATCCGCGTTCCGAAGCCCCGACCGCCGCGCGGTAGGCGGGGTTCTCGCGCTGGGCAGGGGGCAAGGGGCAAGGGGCAAGGGGCGAACACTGATCTCGGTGCATCGCAGGGCTTCCCGCTCCCGCCTCGTCTTCCGCGCGCGGCGTGGCGGTCATGGGGGAGCGGCGCGCGGGTGGTGGGTATTGCGGGCGCATCGGACAGGACGCTGGGCATGGGACCCCGAACGAGGGGTAAAAGCAATTGATTAGCTTTTGCTGTTTCAGGGTACGTCGGTGACGTGGGCCGTGGGCATCGAATTGTCCGAGCACATGGCAGCGGTCCTGCGGCGCAGAGCAGGCTGTTGCTCCATACCGGCCGCAGGAGCCGGCGTGGTTCCTCAACACGGTGGCCGTCTCTTCCGAAGCGCAGGGGAAGGGCCTTGGCCGCGCGGTGCTGTTCCCGGCATCGAGGAGGCAGGTCACGTCGGGTATCGGCGTTCCTGGAGACCTCCAGTGAGAGGAGCGTGCGGTTCTACGAGCGGCTCGGCTTCCGGGTCACGGCTGCTGTCACCCTCCCCGACGGCGGCCCCCACACATGGTGCATGCGTAAGGACCCGCGCTGAGGTCCGGGATCCCTGCTGGCGAGGGGGCGCACTCGGGCGGGCCACCTCGCCGGGAATCGCAGTGCGGGTAGTTGCAATCCTGGCGCGGGCCGGACCCGACCGGGCTGGGAATGGGGAGAGCAACTGCGCGATCATCAGGGGTTGTGGTGGGCTCCTGAAGATCATGCGCTGGCCGCCATCGCCCGCACTCTGCCGCCGGGAACCGATCTCCAGCCTCCCGACTCCATGCAGGCGTCACCAATGTCATGGCCTCATACCGTCAGGCGTCAGCGAGAAGGGGGTCATACGGGGTGTTCCTGCGGCGACCTGATACGAAGGAAAGGAAGTCGCCCACGAAGGCGCTGCGGTCGTATGTGCCCTCGGTGGTGGTGAGGTCGCGGTGGAAGGCGGTGCGGAAGAGCGCCCGGTGCTCGGCCGCGTTGATGGTCCCGCTGCCGTCCTTGTCGGTGGCGTCGAAGAGCACCTCGGCGACGCGGATGAGCGCGGGACCGGCGAGGGAAGGTACGGCGGCGGCGTACTCGTCGGCGCTGACACGGCCGTCGCCGTCCGTGTCGAGGGCGGTCTGGAGTTCGCGCCACCAGGCGGCGAAGGCGTCGTAGAGTCGGGTCTCCTCGGGTTCGTCCAGGTCCAGCCGGGTGGCCAGTTCGCGCGCCATGGCGGCGAGGTCGGGCCAGTCGAGGTGGCCGTCGCCGGTCTGGTCCAGCACCTGACGGAAGAACTCCTCCGCCGAGCGCCGGCCCTCTCCGGTGGCCGTCGGGGCGGCTGGGACCGGTTCGGTGCCGGTGCCACCGCTCGATGGTGTGAGGAGGCGGAGCAGAGCCGATGCCCGCTTCATGCGGGCGCGCAGTGCGGTCACGGTCCGGGCGCGGGGGTCGTCGCTGTCGGGCGAGAGGGAGAGGGCTTCGATGATGGTTTCGGCATTGATCCAGCCCTCGGGCAGGAAGCGGGTGAGTCCGGCGGCGAGATAGGCGCCCTGCATGAGGGTCGTGGCGCCGGGCATCTCGGGCAGGCCTGCCCTGCGCCGGTAGGGCTCGGGAAGCGAGGCGACGGTGATCGAGCCGAGGAGCGGTCCGACGACGGCCCGTCCGGCCGCCCACAGAGTCGGCGCGCCGTCGAGAAGTGCCGGGGCGGGCAGGTGGTCGAAGAGCCGGTAGAGGATGATGCGGGCTGCCTCGGTGTTCTCCAGCTCGTCCTCGACGACCCTGTCGAAGTACCGCCAGAAGTCGTTCAGGTCCTCGGGGAGTTCACCGGCGTCGCCGTCGAGCGCGGCGAGGAAGGCGCGGTACTCGGCGTACACGTGCTCCATGGTGTCCTGGTCGAGCGGCTGACCGCTCAGCCGGCACATGGTGACGGCGCTCTCGTAGAGGGTGGCCACCACCCAGGCGCGGGTCGCGCGGTCCATGGCGTCGTAGGCGCGGCCGCGGGAGTCGGAGCCGCTCATGCGGGCGTGCAGCCTGTTGAGGCGGGCGGCCTCCCGTTCGCGTACCGCTGGGTCGGCATCGAGCATGCGTCGCATACTGAGGAAGGTGTTGCGCAGTCGACGCCAGGGGTGAGCGACGAAGGTGGAGTTGTCGGCGAGGGCGGCGCCGATCTGCGGGTGGGCGGCCTCCAGCACGGTGGCGCGGATGATGGCCAGCGCCCAGCGCGGGTCGTCGAAGAAGGCGCGGAACTGCGATTCCGGCCCCAACAGGGGTGCCTCATCGGCCGTCCCCGTGGTTCCAGTCGTCATGACAGGTCTCCGTTCGTCTGGGGCGGCACGCCGCCGAAGCGGCGGTCACGGTGCCGGTAGGCGTGCAGGCAGGCGAGGAAGTCAGGGGCCCGGAAGTCCGGCCAGTGCGCCTCGGGGAAGACCCACTCGGCGTAGGCGACCTGCCAGAGCATGAAGTTGGAGATGCGCTGCTCGCCGGAGGTACGGATCACGAGGTCGACGTCGGGGGTGTCGGGGAACGGCAGGTGGTCCGCGAAGAGCCGCTCGGTCACATCACCGGCGGGTATCCCGTTGCGGATCAGCGACCTGGCGGCCTCGACGATGTCTCGGCGTCCGCCGTGGTCGAAGGCGACGGTCAGCGTCATGCCCAGGTTGTCGGCGGTCAGCGTCGCCAGATCACCGAAGTCCTGGGCCAGTTCGCGGGGGATGCGCGGGTCGGCGGCCCCCAGGAAGCGGCAGCGGATGCCGCGGGCGAGCAGCAGCGGCGCATGCTTGCGCACAACCCGGCGGACCAAACGCATCAGATAGTCGACCTCGGTGCCGGGACGGTTCCAGTTCTCGGTGGAGAACGCGTACAGGCTGAGCCACTCGACTCCGGCCGCTCGGGCCGCCTCGATGATGTCGATGACGGTGCTCTCCGCAGCCCGATGGCCCTCCGTTCGGGGAAGCGAACGCCGTTGAGCCCAGCGGCCGTTGCCGTCCATCACGCAGGCTACGTGACGCGGCACCGCACGCGCCGGCCCGTCGTCCCGCCGCTGCTCATCGCCGTACTGTCGCTCCACCGGCCAGCCCCCCGTCGTCGCGCGTGCGCGGTTGACGCAGTGGTCCGTCACACCCACACCCACACCCAGCCCCGACTCGCCCGGAACGGCATGGTCGGCCCTACCGCGCTCGCTCAGGCCCCCTCCGTAGCGCTCATACCCCCCGGGTGTTCTTTTCAGGAGTCTGACAGCGCGGAAGGGTCCTGACCGGCCGAACGGGGGGCTGTCACCCTTGGCTCATATGTCCGAATTCCTTTCGGTGTCGCGCAACTCGAGCGGTCTCGTCGTCCGGGACCGGCGCGCGCCCCGTCTGTGTGATCACCACACCCGGCATGCCACACACCCCGAACCTGCCCGTCGTGGTACCCGGACGACAGCGAGACGATCACCGCACCCGTCCCCGGAGCGGACGAGGGCCAGCCCGCGTACGTCATCCACACCTCGGGCTCGACCGGCACGCCCAATGGCGTCGTCGCCACCCGCGGCGGGTTCGCGGGTCATCCCCACTGGCAGGGTGCGGAGTCCGGACTCACACCCGAGGAGACCGCACTCATCCTCGCCTCGGTCGCCTTCGATGCCGCCGCCTTCGAGCTGTGGCTGCCACTCACGCTCGGCGCCCGCGTCCACGTCGTGGACTCCGCGGTGCCGCGCGACACCGGGCGGCTGCGCGCCACCATCGCCGAACACGGTGTGGCCGCCACCCACATCGTGCCCTCGGTGCTCGGAGCCGCCGGCTCGCGGGCTGCCGCATGTACCGCACTGGCGACCTGGTGCGGCTGTGGCCCGACGGGAACCTGGAGCACCTGGGTGGCACCGACGATCAGGTGATGACTCGCGGCTACCGCATCGGGCCGGAGGAGACCGCAGCCGCGCTGCGCGCACTCGACCAGGTCGCTGACGCGGCGGTGGTCGTGCGCGAGGACCGGCCGGGGGACCGGCGGCTCACCGGGTACGCGGTGCTGGCCGCATCCGGCGGCGCTGCTTCCCCCGACGGCGCCGAGCTGTGCCACCGTCTCACCGAGCGCTTGGCCGCCCACCTGGTGCCCGCCGCCGTCGTCCTCGTCGACCGGCTGCCGCTGACCGTCAACGACCAGCTGGACCGGCGTGTCCTCCCCGTCCCCCCGGAGCGGGCCCACGGGGGCCGTGCGGCCGGCGACCTGCCCGGCGGCACAGCGCTCGCGGACTGGGCGCCCACGCGGACCTGTTGGACCGGCGGCTGCGGGAGCTCGCCGCGCACACAGGCAGCGAACACACTCTGTCCGACTGGCCGCTCCTCGCCCTGACCCAGGACGAGGTCGACCATGTGGAGGCCCAGTTTCCGCAGGCGGAAGAGGTGTTGCCGCTCGCACCGCGCCCGAGGGGCTGCTCTTCCAGAGTCTGCACGACGCCGAGGGCCCCGAGGTCTGCACCGTCCAGATGGTCCTCGGCCTGGAAGGCCCGCTGTCCGCGCCCCGCCTGCGCGCCGCCGCGCAGGCGTGCTGACCTGCCGCCCCCATCTCGGTGCCTCGTTCCTGCACAGCGATCTGGCCGTCCCCGTCCAGGCGGTCGGCCCGGTGGAGGTGCCGTGGCCCGAGTACGACGCCGCAGACCCGGCCGAGACCGAGCGGTTGCTCGCCGACGAGCGCACCCGATGCCACTGGACGAACGTGCGCCCGCGCAGCCTGGCTGAGCGCAGCGGGAGCTGAGTGCGGGAGCGGTTCTCCGACGCGCCGCGGTTCGCGGCCGCATTGGCCGAACTCCTCCTCGGTGACCCGGGCTCACGCTCCCACTGTGCCCCCTCTCCGGAGGGGCGGCGCGCTTTCGAGCCCCGTGTGATCATGGCGCGAAGTCGCCGTCGGCCAGAGACACGCGAAGCACACGCTTCACACCGGGACGCCCGGTCATCACACAGGGAGTGGAGCCGTGCGAAGTGTCTCCAATACCTGTGGGAGCGAACGCCAATTCCGGTCAACTTGCCGCCGCACAGGCGGTGTTCGACATCGGCCATGCATATGCTCCGGTCTGGTTCGAACAGGACCGCCGCATTTCGCCGACGTCCAGCCGACATCGGCGAGCCACTGAACGGGAGGAGTCTCATGAGCACCAACCTTCTGCTGGAAGACACCACCACCGACCTCGCCGAGCTGGATCTCGACATCCAGATCTCGGAGACCGAAGGTGAGGGCCCCGCGTTCGCGTCCGGTGGCTACACCTCGCCCAGCACGTACGGGTCGCCCTGCAACCTCTGCTGCTGGTAAGCGTCCCATCGCGCCCGCGCGGGGCCGGGGTCGTTACCCCCGTCCCGCGCGGGTCGCGCCAGTTCCCGGGATCGAGGGGGAGCCAGAACACGTGCGGGATGATCACTACACACCGCAGGACTGCCTGTTCGTACGCATGACGGCGATTTCCCGGACCGGCCCGGGTGGCCGTGCCCTCGGCGATTCGGCCGCGCAGGTGCGCGAAGCCGCCGCCGACCCGCTGTTCCGCGAGGCGTTGCAGGTCGCCAGCGGCAGTCTCGCCGACTCCCTCGACCGGCTCGACTCGGGGGCCGGCCTCGGGGCCAAGGGGCTGCGCCGTACGGCGCTCGCCCTCTCCCGGTACGCATTGCGGGCCGAGACCAGACCGACGCCCTTCGGACTCTTCGCCGGTGTCGCACCCGCCCGAGCGGCGGACACCACCCGGGTGAGAGTGTCCGGACCGGGCCGGAAGAAGGTACGGCTGGACGCCGCCTGGCTGACCCGGCGCGTCACCGAATGGCTCGAACTGCCCGAGGTCCGGCGCGGCGTCGATGTCGTACTGAGCGACCTGAGCCGAACACGGGGCGGGCGGCTGATCGTCCCGCGCAACGGCAGCGAGGCCTCCGTGCGCAACACGGCCCTGGTGGCCTGGGTGCGCGAGCGGACGGCGCAGCCGATCGGCTACTCCGTGCTCCTGGAGCAAGCGTCGGCTTCATTCCCCAGCCTCACCCACGGCCAGGTGGACGCCGCGCTGTTCGAACTCGTACGGCACGGCTTCCTGCTGACCTCCATCACCCCACAGGCCCTGGACGACGCACTGTACGACCGCATCGCGGCGGCAATCGCGCCCGTGCCGGGGGCGGCGGCACAACTCGACGCCGTACGCGCGGCGTTGGACGCCTACGCCACGACGAAGCCCGGCGAGGGCCACGCGGCGTGGCGCAGGCTGATGCGGCTGACCGACCCGGAGGGCACCGCTGCCAGACCGCCCGTCCACGTCGACCTGCGCATGGACGCCGACCTGCGGATCTCGCGGGTGGTGACCGACGAGGCCGCCCGCTATGCCTCCGCCATGTGGGAGCTGTCCGGGTCCTGGCAGACCCACGCCCACATGCGTACGTACCTGGACCGGTTCCTGGAGGCGTACGGCACCGGCGGCGTGGTTCCGATGGGGCAACTCGTCGACCGGCATCGGGGCATCGGCTTCCCGCCCGGCTACGGCGAGCGCTCCGATGGGGAGCCCACGGCCCCCCAGGAACCTGAGCAGCTGCCCAAGGAACGCCGTCTCCTCACCCACGACCTGGTGCAGGAGGCACTGCTGAGCGGTGATGACGAGGTCAGGCTCACCCCCGGCCTCGTCGACCAGCTGGCCGCCGACCGGACGGGCGGGGCGGCCGTACCCGCGCCCAAGTCGCTGGAGCTGTGCTTCCACCTGCTGGCCGAGAGTGAACAGGCCGTCGACCGGGGTGACTTCCGGCTCCTGTCTCCGGCCTACCCGGGTTCCTGGGTGGCCGGGGCGACCGTCGGACGATTCGCCGAACTCGTCGGGATGGAAGGCGAACTGGCGTCGCTCCTCGAAGGTCTCGGCGATGCGGAGACAGTGCCGGCACAGGTGGTGTACCGACCGCACACGGTGCGCGGGCTCAACATGGCCCAGGTTCCGCGCCTGTTGCCGCACTCGATACCGGTGGGCGTGTACGCCGACCGCGACGCATCCGGCACACTGGACTGGCGCCGACTCCTCGTCACGCCGGGGCCTTTCGGACTGCGGCTCATACTGCCGGACGACGGACGCGAGGTCCTGCCCGTCGTGCCGCACATGCTGGCCCTCGACCGGGAGGCGCCGCTGGTCGCCCGGCTGCTGGTGGAACTCGTCTCCGGCAGAGCCAGGACGTGGACGGGCTGGAACTGGTGCGGGCTGGAGGGGCTGCCCTACCTCCCCCGTATCACGTACGGCCGTGTCACGATCTTCCCCCGGCGCTGGCTGCCCGACCGGCACCTGCGCGCGGCGGCAGACGGCACGTCCGGGTGGGAGGAGGCGGTCGAGGCATGGCGGGAGCGCTACCGCGTACCGGACGAGGTGAACCTCGCCAGGTGGGACCGGATGTACCGGGTGGACCTCACCGACCCCTGGCGCCGGGAAGTCTTCCGCCAGGAGGTCCGCGGCGGCGGCTCCCTGGTGATCATGGAGGATCTCACGGACGGCGGACGCGGACTGGGCTGGTCCGGCGGACACAGCACCGAAGTCGTCATTCCGCTCGCCCGGTCCGCCACCACACGGGTTCGGTACCAAGAAGCCGCACAAGACCGGCACCGAGAATCCGTCCGCCGGCCACGCCGCCCGGTGACCGCGCCGCGACCCACGGACCACACCGCCGCTCACCTGCCGGGTGAGGAGTGGCTCTACGCCAAGTTCTACGCGGCTCAGGACACGCACGACGAGTTGCTGCACGCCGGCCTGCCCACGCTCGTACGCGAGGTCGGAGACGACCTGCACAGCTGGCACTACATCCGGTACCGCGATCCCGATCCCCACATCCGTCTCCGCCTGCACGGCGAGGCCGAAGCCCTGCGGACCACGGCGCTGCCCCGGCTCGCCGCGGTGAGCCGGCACTGGCAGGAGACAGGGCTGATCCGGGGCATGGTCCTGGACACCTACCGGCCCGAGACCGACCGCTACGGCGGACCCGACGCCCTCGCCCACTCGGAGCGCATGTTCTGCGTGGACAGCCAGTCGGCACTGGCCCAGCTCGGAATGCGGGCGCGGGGCGCTCTGGCCCTGCCGGCGCCCGTGCTCGCCGCCGTCAACCACGCGCTGCTGCTGGAATCGCTCGGCGACTGGGACTGGTCGGCCTGGATCAGCCGCGCTCTGCCCAAGGGGCCCGCCCACGCGGCCTACCGGAAGTATCAGCAGCAGGCCACAGCGTTGATCGTGCCTGGACGTACCGCACAGAGCGCGGCGCCCGTACTGGGCGCCCCCCTCGGCGCCCTGTGGAGCACCACACCGGAGACCGGGAAGTACGGTGCGCTGCTGCTGTCCGACGGAGGACGGGCGCCCGGTACCGAACAGCACGCCGAAGCCGTCATGGCGCTGCTGCACATGCAGCACAACCGCCTGCTCGGCATCGACAGGACCGGCGAGGACACCGGCTACGCCGTGCTGCGCGGTGTCGCCCGTGACCACCAGGGTCGCCTGGCCCACGCCAGGGACGGGAAGGAGACCGGATGACCGCCCCGCGTCACGCGGACGAGGCCCGGGACGTCGCCCGGCAGGTCTTCGACCGGCTCGCCGATCCGGACTCCACCGCTGCCGACACCCGCATTCCGGGCGACGCCTCGCACATCAGCCTGCGCGAGCCCCTCTGGCAGGACCTGGCCCTCTCCAGCGGCCATCCGGGAGTGTCCCTGGCGTTCACCGGCCGCGGCACCCCTGGACCCGAAGACGCCGCGCGAGCGCACGCCTACCTCGTCCGGGCGATGCGGGCCACGGCCGCCACCGCCCACGCCCCGGGCGGCATCTACACCGGCGCGGGCGCCGTGGCCTTCGCCGTCCTCGTCGCCCACCGCGCCACCGGCGGCTACCGCTCCGCCCTCGGCCGGCTCGACGAGCATCAGCGCCGCCTGGTCCACCGCGCGCTTCCCGAGGTCCGTGACACCCCGGCGACGACCAACGGTGAGTTCGAGGTGGTCCGCGGCATGAGCGGCGTCGGCCGCTACCTGCTGGCGCGCCGGGAGCAGTGCGAGGAGGAACTGCGGCTCGTCCTCACGTATCTGACGCACATGGCGCACGGCGAGATCACCCACCGGGGCCATCAGGTGCCCCGCTGGTGGACGTGGGCAGCGCCCAAGCTGGGGCAGGAGGTCGAGATGCCCGACGGGCACCTCAATCTCGGGCTCTCGCACGGTGTGGCGGGGCCGCTCGCCCTGCTCTCGCTGGCCTGGCAGCAGGGCGCGGTCGTCGACGGACAGCGCGAGGCCATCGAGCGACTGGTCGACCTCCTCCAGCAGTGGACGTACGAGAGCGAGGGCGGACTGCTGTGGCCTCCGCATCTGACCCTCGAACGCTGGGTGGCCGGTCCGGACATCCCCCCGCCGCGCCAGCGCCCGTCCTGGTGCTACGGCGCCCCGGGGATCTCCCGCGCGGTACAACTCGCGGGGCTCGCACTCGGCCGTGCCGAGTGGCTTGAACTGGCTCACCGCTCCCTGCTGCCGTTGCTGGCCACCGATCCGGACAGCTGGAGCATCGACAACTCCAACCTGTGCCACGGGTGGGGCGGGATGACGCACCTGCTCGCCGTCCTGAACGAGTCCATCGGCGACAAGCGTCTGACCGACCTCGTCGACGGCATGGCGGCCCGTACCCTCGCCGAGTTCCGTCCCGAATACCGCTTCGGGTTCCGAGCCACCCTCACGAGCGCCCCGCAGGGCACCGATGTCCCCGCGTTCCTGGAAGGCGCCGCGGGCACGGCCCTCGCCCTCGACGCCTACGCGGACGGCCGCACCACGACCGACTGGGACATGGCCCTGCTGCTGGCCTGAGGGCGTCCCCTTCCCGGAGGACGACGTGCGCCCTTCTGGCAGACGGACATCCGGTTGGTGCCGGTGGCCCGCTCGCGGGGGATTCTCAGGGATGGGCGGGTGTCCGAGAGCGGGCAGCAACTCGATCTTCGTGCCCGGAACGGCGCGGTGATCGGCGGCGGATGAGGATGCCACCTGCGGTCGTCCTCGCCGACCAGCCCATGCACCGACGCGACGGTGGACGGTTCGGCGTCCACGCCGTGTACCGGAGTCCGTCGTGGCGGGAGCCCTACGGCGAGCTTCGGGGCGTGGGGCTGAGGCCTGGGCTCGGCTGGGGGATGGCCGGTGGGATGGGCTGGGGAGGGGTGGGCTGTGTCTTCCAGGGGCGCAGCGGCACGGCGGCGTTGAGGAATTCCTGGTTGCGCATTGCCCATTGCGGCATCGAGTTGCCAGGGACGAGTTTCTCCCCCAACCGGCCTTCCCTGGCTCTCTCGTCCAGATCCGCTTCCCACTGTGCCAGGTCGCGTCCCTGATACAGCTGGGTGAGCATCGGCACGTCGTAGCGGATGTTGTAGTGCCCTTTCCCCCTGTCCTCCGTGACCTTGGAAAACGCCCCCATGATCCCGGCTATGTACTGGATCGACCCCTCATCGCTGGTGAGCAGCGACTCTCGTTCCCGAACGGTTTTGCGTGGGAGATATCCCCGTTCCTCGACCTGATTGACGAGGGGCGCGCCGACGTGCACCTTGCCCGGCCCGAAGGACGCCTTCTTCACGATGCTGCCGATCCCCGAGCCGGCGATCTGGTTGGCGGGGATGCCCTTCACGTTCTCCATCGCCTCCCACGCGATCGCGGCGGCGATCGCCTGCGGGGAGATGTTCCACTTCCGAGCTTCCGCGACGATGGTTTCCCGGTGCGCGGCCATCCAGCTCAGCACCGCGTCTTCCTCCGGGGAGAACGGTGTGCCGTCGGAGCGCTTCCGGCCCGCGCGGGGCAGCAGATTGGCGTCCCACAGCTCTATGGACAGCTTCGCCGGATCGGTGGGAGGCGGGTGGCCCGGCTGCGGCGTGGGGACGGCGGTTTCGGGCAGCTCCCAGTAGATGCTCCCAGGGGTGCAGAGCTTGGCACCGCTGCGCTGCCGTTGCATCGCATGGACCCGGCTCTGGCGTGTTTGCAGCTCCGTGGCCTGGCTGCGGACCCGCTGTGCGAGCGTGCGCAGCCGCATCGCGGGAGAGGTGTCGATATTCAGCCTTTGCAGCTCCCACCACAGATCCCCGGCGAGTTGTTCGAGCACGAACGCGGCCCGCCCATGCCTGCTCACCAGATGGTCGAAGGCCGGCTGCTGGACGCCGGAGAAGTTGGGATTGCCCACCGGGTAGCTCATGAGGCCCTCGGCATGGACTCGAGCTTCGCGTTGGCTTCCCGTACCGCTTCTGCCAGTTGGGCCTGCAGCTCGCCCACATCGGCCCGTACGGCCTCATGGAAGCCCCGGGCAACCGGCCCGACCCAGGCGTCGTCGTCCATGGACTGGCTGGACGCGTCCAGCGCGTGCCAGCACTCGTCCGACAGGCGCTGAATGCGCGCCACTGCGCGCTGTGCCTCGCGATAGGCGTGGTCATCGGTCATCTCTGCCCCCTCCCTGTTCCTCAGCCTATGAACGGCCTGATCTGGCGTCGTCCAGTGCTGGTTTGAAGTGGGGCAAACTTTGGCGGTATACGGGCCACCGGTCCCAGGGAGCCGATGGGCATTGGTCGTGGCCGGTCTCCCGGATGACGTGCGCAGCCCAGGTGGCCGAGCGCCTGCCCGCCCTGGTGGCCGCCGCGCGCCGTGAGGCGGCCCGGAGCATCCAGGAATCGGAGCCGGCATCGAATACGTGCTGCCGCCCGCACGGCACGCCGCCGGCCTGAGGTCGTCGTACTGCTGGCCAGCAGCTTCGGCTTGGGCCCACTGGGCATCGCCACCATGCTCGCCACCACGCAGCAGGAGACCGGAGCCCGCCTTGCAGCAGCTCTTGGGCTGGTCACCGACGGTGACCCCGGCCACACCATGTTGCCGTGACTGCCAAGCCCTTCGCCGGACGGTGGAGGTGTCGTTCATCAGGTGATCTCCCCGAGGGAATGGGCAATTTGAGCCCATCAGTGTGCCGTCGCCTCCGTGATCGTCAGGACGCTCTTGGCGTGACGGCACCCGCTCCGGGTCCGGGCAGTCTTACTGCCCCCGGGCCTCGGTGAGCGCCACCGCTAGCACGTCAAGGTCCCTGGTGCAGGCGATCACGTCCTCGTCGACGACGGGAGGATCGAAGCGGGCGAAGAAGTCGTCCAGGGCGTCGGGGGTGACGGTCAGTGCTTGGCGTCCTCGCGTTGGTTGCGTTCGGTGAGGCGCAGCAGCAGCTCGTCTCGGTCGGCCGGGAGGTTTCGGGGAGCGAGTCGGCTCCCAATCGGCTCCCAGGGAGCCATCCGCCGCGCAGCATCGTTGCGGGGGCAGCGCCGATCTCGTGCGGTCCGAGAGGGCCTCGTGTAGGTCGATCTGACATCCGGTTAGGGAGCGCAGCATGTACCAGCACGGGGCCGCCCGGCCGCGGCTGCCGCGGCGTCCGCGGCCGGGCCACGATCAACTTCTCCGAGGCAGGTCTCCTCCTCTGCCTGCCCCAGGTGCCGTTCGGCGTGTCGGTGCCGGTAGTCGCGCATGGCTTCCTCGCGCCAGGCGGCGAAGGTGGCGTCGCACAGCTGGTCACGGAATCGGCCGATTCCCATCCAGCGCAGTGCGGCCCCGGACCGGTCCAGCGGGAAGTAGGTCTCCCCGGGCCCGGTGGTGCCAGCCTCCGGTTCACCGGTTGGTTCAGGTGTCCATCCCAGGGCGGTGACCGTGTCCATAGAACGCAGGTTTCCGAAGACGCCCGGCATCTGACGGGCCTGCTGTCCCAGGTTCAGGTGTTCCACCTGCACCGGCCCGGTGTCGTCGCTCGCCTCCAGGGACATGCTCAGGTCCCCGCCCAACTGCCCGGCACGCCCCAGTACGACCTTCTCCTGCATCAGCACCTTGCCGGTGCCGTGTAGCCGGATCCGGGTGCGACGGTGGGTGGCGATCTCGTCCGAGACCACGAACGGCTTGCCCGCCCAGGTCAGGACGGCTCCGTCGCCCACGGTGGCCTCGACCGTCCAGGACGACGGTGCCTCGCCTTCGTAGGCGACCGTGCCGGTCGTCTCCACGACGTCGAGCCAGGCGCCGGGAGCGACGTCCACCTCGATGCGGACGTCGTCGCCGGACAGCAGCAGTGCCTGGGTGGCGAGCAGGCCCACCCTGGCTCCGTCAGCGTCCTGGTCCATGACCCGCACCGTCAGGTGCCCGGTCGTGTGGTGGACGCGGCTGCGGCTCCCCGTGGGGGCGACGCTCAGGCGGGTCGGGCGGGTCACGCGCTCTGCCCTGCATTCGCTGGTGCGTGGTAGTGCGCGTGGTTAGTGCCGTCAACATGGGTGTGCGGGTGACCGCTCTCGCCGTCCTGGTCGGCGTGGAAGTGCGGGGCCATGGGACCGGGGTCGACGGGGGTGTGCTCGCCGGTGCGGTAGTGGGCGAGGGTGTCGCGGACCCAGCCGGTCAGCATCCGGATGGACGCTGCGTCGTGTCGGGACAGCGCGACCACCGGGGAGCCTTGGCGGGCTTCGTGGCCCTCGCGGGCCATGCGCTCGACGTCCACGCCCACGTATTGGCCCAGGTCGGTCTTGTTGATCACGAGCAGGTCGGCGCGGGCGATGCCGGGGCCGCCCTTGCGTACGACGTCACCGCCGCCGGCGACGTCCAGGACGAACAGTTGGGCGTCCACCAGGGCCGGGGAGAAGGTCGCGGTGAGGTTGTCGCCGCCGGACTCGATGATGACCAGGTCCAGCGGGCCGAAGTCGGCCTCCATGTCCTCGGCCGCCAGCAGGTTGGCGGTCACGTCGTCGCGGATCGCGGTGTGCGGGCACGCGCCCGTCTCCACCGGGCGGATCCGTTCGGGGTCCAGCACCCCGGCGCTCTTGAGGAAGCGTGCGTCCTCGTCGGTGTAGATGTCGTTCGTGATGACACCCAGGCGCAGTTCGCCGGAGAGTGCCTGGCACAGTGTCGCGATGAGCGAGCTCTTGCCGGTGCCGACGGGACCGGCTACGCCCAGACGCATGGCGCGGGTGGGGGCGGTGGTGTTCTCAGGCACTGAAGAGTCTTTCTGTGGTGGTGTCGTGGGTCTCGGCCCAGCGCTCGATGAGAGGGGCGCCGTGGGCCGGGATCTGTTCGGGGGTGTGCAGGTGGGCGACCTGGGCGGCCATCTCGTCGATGTCGGGCAACAGGTCCTTCACCCACGCGGCGATGAGCAGCGGGTCCTGCGGCTCGAGTTTGAGCAGGGCCGCCGTTACGGTCTGGACGTCGTCGTACCCGACCAGGCGGGCCACGTCGGCGGGGGCCATCGCGGCGCGGTGGGCGAGCAGGCCCAGCACGACCGGGCGCGACCAGGTGCGTGCGCGGGCGTCGAAGGGGCCGGGCCAGAGCGTCTGCAGGACGCGCAGATACCCGCGCCCCAGGCGCCGCCCGTTGGCTCTCAGCGCCTGGCTGGGGGTCCGGGCGGCCCAGGCGGCCTCGACCTCGGCGAGGTCGCCGCCGGCCGCTGCCACGGCACGGGCAACGACGGCGGTCCCCGCCTCGACACGGATGACCGTACGGAGGCGGGCACGCAGGTAGGCGGGAACCTGGGCTGCTGTCGTGCCGGCCCGCAGGGCGGGCTCCAGACCGGCGGACTGCGTGTGTCCCCCGGACGGGAGCCGGGCGTCGCCCAGGAGGGCGAGCAGGAGCGAGGAGGTGCTCACCGGGTGCCTCAGAACATCAGGTAACGCTGGGTGAGCGGCAGGTTCTTCGGCGGATTCGGCTGGTCGAGATACCAGAAACCAGCACGGTTCCTGTGCTTGGCGAGGCTGTGATTCTGCGTCGTGGCGAGACCCGGGATCTCCACCGCGATCTTGAATGTGCTCGGGTCGATGTCGATGCCGAATCGCCCGCTGTTGAAGACCATGTCCGCCTTGTTGACGTCCTTGACGGGCTTGGCGCCCTTCAATTCACGCCGCAGACCAAGAGTGGCCTTCAATGAGTCCTTGAACACGCCCTGGTCCCTCACCGTTCCGTACGGGTCGATGCCGGAGGGCGGGTTGAGGACCTTGTCCGAGACGAACGAGTAGGATAGCCGGGAGGCGAGCGCGTCGGCCATCGCCGGGCGCAGGAACGTCGGTTGCGGCGTCGACACCGAACCGTTGGGGTCGCCCAGGTTGCCGAGCACCATGGCGCCGCCCTTGATGACCATTTCGGGCCGGACGGCGAAGAACCGCGGGTCCCACAGCACCAGGTCGGCCAGCTTGCCCACCTTCACCGAACCGACGTACTCGTCGATGCCGTGGGCGATGGCGGGGTTGATCGTGTACTTGGCCACGTAGCGCAGTGCACGAGCGTTGTCGCCGGCTCCCCGCTCGGTCCGGTAGAAGAAGTTCGCGTCCCCGTTGAAGGTCTTGTGGCTCCACTCCTTCATGACGTGGGCGACCTGCCAGGTGCGGGTCACGACCTCACCGATGCGGCCCATGGCCTGGGCGTCGGAGGAGGTGATGGACATCGCGCCCATGTCGTGCAGCACGTCCTCGGCGAACATGGTCGTGGAGCGGACGCGGGAGTCGGCGAACGCCTGGTCGTTCTTGTTGCTGAGGTCGAGGTGGTGGGCGGAGGCCAGCATGTCGATGTGCTCGGCCACGGTGTTCCCGGTGTACGGCAGCGTCGGGTTCGTAGAGGCGGGCAGAACGTTCTCCTCGGCGGCCACCTTCAGGATGTCGGGGGCGTGCCCGCCGCCGGCGCCCTCGGCGTGGAAGACGTGAACGCCGCGGCCGCCGATGGCATCGAGGGTGGTCTCGACGAAGCCGGCCTCATTGAGGGAGTCGGCGTGCAGGGTGACCTGTAGGCCCCACTCCTCTCCGGCTTTCAGTGCAGCGTCCAGAGCCGCCGGAGTGGCTCCCCAGTCCTCGTGGATCTTGTAACCGCCGGCGCCCGCCAGCGCCTGCTCGTCCAAGCCGTCCTTGCTGACAGTGTTGCCCTTGCCCAGCAGCATCACGTTGACCGGCAGGTCGTCGAAGCTGCGGTGCAGGTTCACCAGGTGCTGCGGACCGGGGGTCACGGTGGTCGCCTTGGACCCCTCGGAGGGGCCCACACCGCCGCCGATCAGGGTGGTGGTCCCGGTGGCCACGGCCTCCATGACGGCCGAGGGGGAGATGTAGTGCACATGAGTGTCGACAGCGCCGGCAGTGAGGATCTTGCCCTCGCCGGAGATCACGTCCGTGGAGGGACCGATCTCCAGCCCGCGTGTGACCCCGTCCATGACATCGCTGTTGCCGGCCTTGCCGATCGCGACGACCCTGCCGCCCTTGATTCCGACGTCGGCACGCACCACGGCGTTGCTGTTTCCCCGCTCCTGGGCGGGAGCGACATCGAGGATGATGACGTTGGTGATCACGGTGTCGGGGGCGCCCTGCGCACTGGTGGTGGTGCCCTGCAGCATCGACTCGCGGATGGTCTTGCCGCCGCCGAAGATCGCCTCGTCACCACCGAAGGTCAGGTCTTCGGTGATCTCGATCCAGAGGTTGGTGTCGCCCAGACGGACCTGGTCGCCCACGGTCGGGCCATAGGACTTCGCGTACTGCTCGCGGGTGATGTTCGCCATTGCTTTCCTCCAACTGGGTTTACGAGGGCCCTGTCAGCCAAGATCGGCGTCGCCGGCCTGCTTGTCCCTGCGCAGGCCCGGAACATGTCGCCTCCCGCCGATCGGAACGACCTCGATCGCGTCGCTGGGCGCGTTCTCGGGGCTGAACCGCATGGAGTCCCCCGGAGCGATATCGAGGCGGTAGCCCCAGGGGGCCACTCCTGGCGTCTTCGACCGCTTGTGCGCCAACTTGCGGGCCTCGGCGATCTGTTCAGACCGCACGCGCTCGGGGTCGGTCAGGGCGACCTCGGCAGCGGTGGCGGCGTCCAGGTCTGTGAAGAACAGCAGGTCCTCGTTGACGTCGGCCAGGTGGATGTGCGAACCGATCTGGATGTCGCGGTCACCGACGTTGACCACGTAGACAGTGGCCTTGCCCTCTTCGGAGTTGAGGACGTGCTCCGCGGTCGGGTCTTTGACCCACACTCCGCCCACCTTGTACCGCGAGAAGCCGTGGACCTGGCCCGGATCCAGATCGGAGGGCGGCAGGAGTTCGGGAGGAGCAGCGCAGTCAGGCCGCACGTCCGGACACACGATCGGCGTGGGCTTCGCTGCCAGCGGCTGGAAGTAGGGCATGGGTTCGTCCTCAGCGGATCGGGGCGGCCATCGGGGTGATCTTCGGGGCACGGATCGGGTCGTAGAGGGTGACGAGCTTGCGGCCGTCGGGGAAGGTCGCCTCGATCTGGAGGATGTCGAGCATCTCGGCGACGCCCTCCATAACGTCGTCCGTCGTGAGGACGCTCTCGCCCTCGCCCCGGGTGTCGCCCTTCCGCTGCTCCAGGGGAACGCCGGCGTCGCTCATCATCTGGTCGACGGTGTAGTTGCCCGCCCGGGCCTCCTCGATGACCCAACAGCTGAGGTAAGCCACGGCCTCGGGGTAGTTCAGCTTGATGCCGCGCTCTTTGCGGTAGCTGGCGAGCATCCCCGCCACGCTCAACAGCAGCTTTTCCTGCTCTGACGGAATCAGGTGCATCCGTGCTCCTCGGTAGTGGTGATGGTCTCCGGCTTCTGGTGACCCCAGCTCAAGGAAGGCAGCCAGGACACCTCCGGGCCGACGCCCGTAAGGCGAGCAGGCACACTTGTATTCGGGGAGTGAAATGCCTACCGCCTTTCCCGGATCCAGCGATGAATGTGAGCCCGCAGCGAGAGGCGGGACAATCGGATCCACCAACTGAGCCATGCTGCGCCGTAGGTGATCATCCTGCGGCTGGCCGGGATGCTGCCGCACAATCGCCCCGGGACCCCCGAACGGATGCCGACGCGAGCGTTTGAACGAAGCTGGCGGCCACGAGAAGGGGTGCTGGTTCGATGACCTTGCACTCGGCGGTGCCGCCCCTGACCAGGATCGCGCAGGTGATCGCTCTGGTCGTGGCGGCGGTCGGCAGCCTCGGGGCGCCACTGGTCACCAGCGTGGCGACCTCGTTCCACGTCTCGCTCAGCAGCGCGCAGTGGACGCTGACCGTCGCGCTGCTCAGCGGCGCCGTCGCCACGCCGGTCCTGGGCCGGCTCGGAGCCGGCCCGCACCGGCGGGCCACGATCCTCGCCACGCTGGTGGTCGTCGTCGCCGGCAGCGCGCTCACCGTGCTGCCGCTGCCGTTCGCGTGGCTGCTGGCCGGCAGGGTGGCCCAGGGCGTCGGGCTCGGGCTGACGGCGCTGATGATGGGCGTGGCCCGGGACCACCTCCCCGAGGAGCGCAGCGCCGCCGTGATCGCCCTGATCTCGGTGGTCTCGATCATCGGGGCCGGCGTCGGCTACCCGCTGGCCGCACTGCTCGCCGAGCTCGGCGGCCTGCGGGCCGCCTACGGCCTCGGCCTGGTCGTCACCGCCGCCGCCCTCCTGACCGCGTGGCGCTCCGTGCCCGAAGGGCCAAAAGGCCGCTCCGCCCACGTGGACGTGGCAGGCGCGGTCGTCCTGGCCGCCGCGCTGCTCCTGGTGCTGTTCCTCGCCGGCGAACGGAATCTGTGGAGCCGGCACCTCGCCGTGGCGGTGGGCCTCGCCGTGGCAGCGGTGGTGCTGCTCTGCGTCTGGGCCGTCATCGAGCTGCGCAGCACGACGCCCCTGGTCGATGTGCGGGCGGTACGGCACCCGGCGGTCGCGGGGGCGAACCTCGCCATGTTCGTCGGCGGGATCGGCATGTACCTCCTGCTCACGCTCATCACCCGGTACGCGCAGACGCCGCACGGCGCCGGCTACGGCTTCGGGCTGACGACCTTCGTCGCCGGGCTGGTCCTCATCCCGTTCTCGGTGCTGGGGTTCGTCGCCGGCAAGCTCACGCCGCGGGTCCGGACGCGGATCGCCGACCCCCTGCTCCTGGCCGGCAGCGCCGTCGTGGTCGGCGGCGGGTTCGCCCTGTTCGCGGCGGCCCGGTCGGACCTGGCCGAACTGTTCGCGGCGATGGGCGTGCTCGGCTTCGGCGTCGGCGGCTTCTCGGCCGCGATGCCCGGCGTCATCCTGGCCGTCACCCCCAAGAGCGAGACGTCGAGTGCCATGAGCTTCAACTACGTCGTCCGCAGCGTCGGGTACTCCCTGGGCAGTGCCATCGGCGGACTGAGCCTCGCCGCGGGCACCGGCCCCGGCCACCTCTTCCCCGACGACAGCGCCTACACCACCGCGGCGCTGGTCGGTGTCGGCGCCATGGCGATCACGACGCTGACAGGCCTCGCTCTCGCCCGCCGACGCTCGTCCGAGACCAACCCGTAAGAGCTCGCGCCAATAGGCGGTGTGGGGATCCTGGGGGCAGCAAGGCGGGCACCGGTCCCGACGAACATGGAGTCGCGACACTCTGTGACCACTGGAGAGACCGTGCCCGTCCTGCCGTCACGGCCGTCAGTCCGCCGCCTTGGGCCGCCAACCGGAGGCCCAATCATCGAGCGGGGCGAGAGATTCCTGAAGGGTCCTGCCCTGTTCAGTGAGCAGGTACCCCTCGCCGGTGTTTTCGACGAGGTCGGCCTGTCCAAGCTCACGAAGCCTGTCTGCCAGGACGCTTGACGAGACGCCGCCGCATCGTTGCTGGAGCTGGCGGAAGGTCGGAGATGAGCCGTCCCGTAGCTCCCATAGGACCCGCAGCGCCCAGCGTCGACCCAAGAGGTCCAGGAGCGCCATGATCGGGCGCCCAGTATGCGAGCCGCGAACCCGACGGCCTGGGAGTGGTGTTGGTCGTGTCATCTGCTTCCCTTTCCAAAGCGCCAATGTTAACGTCTCCGCTATGCCTCTGAAATCGAAGCAGCCGCGCATCGAACCGCTCTCGCCGCCCTATGGCGAGGGAGCCAGCGAGGCTCTTGAGCTCCTGGGGCATTCACCCATCCAGCTGTTCCGGGTGTGGGCCCGGCGGCCCGAGCTCGCCCGCTCCATCGCGGGCTGGGGAAGCTACTACCTCTCTCGGCGCTCCGCTCTCACTCTGCGCCAGCGCGAGCTGGTCATCGACCGGACCACCGCGCTGTGTGGCGCCGACTACGAGTGGGCCGTGCACATAGCGGGCTTCGCCGAGAAGGCGGGACTCGACGCGGCGCAGCTCAGGTCCCTCGCGGATGGGAGGCCGACGGACGACTGCTGGCACACCACCGATCGTGCCGTGCTCGAAGCGGTCGACGAACTCCATGCGACCTTTGACCTGTCCGACGACACCTGGGCGAACCTGGTCGCTGTCGCCGATGAAGATGCCGCACTCGATCTGGTCCTGGTCTGCGGTTGGTACCACGCCATTTCGTTCGCCGTCAGGGTGCTCCGCCTGCCCCTTGAGCCCGGCACCGAGCCGATCTCCGCACACTGATCTCAGTCAGATGCACTCATCCGAACACTGGAGGTTCCATGCCCAAGGGCTACTGGGTCAGCGTCTACCGCACCATTTCAGACCCTGAGAAGCTGGCTGCTTACAACAAGCTGGCCCGTCAGGCCGTCCAGCCCTGGGGCGGCCGGACCCTCGTCCGTGGCGGTCGGGTCGTGGCGTATGACGCCGGAATCGCCGAGCGCACCGTCCTGGTCGAGTTCGACAGCTTCGAGCAGGCTGTCGCGGCGCGCGAGAGTGCTGCCTACCAGGAGGCGCTGGTCGCCCTCTCCGATGGCGTCGAGCGCGACTTCCGCATCGTCGAAGGCATCGACTGACCGAGGTCCAGTCGGATCTTCACCGAAGTGCTCGTGCTCCCCGTGTTGGCCGGCTGGTACCGCACATGAGCTACCCGGCCGATGGACTCCTCCTGGAAGAGGAACTCCGGGGCGCCCGCTTCCCGGCCGGTGACCCCGCTCCGCACGCATCCGGCCGTTGGACAGCATTGCGGGACAGCCTTTCGGACGGGCTGGAAACAGGGATCTCGAGGAAGGGAATTCATGCGTGCCATGCGATTCGGGAGGTTCGGTGGCCCGGAGGTCCTGGAGGAGGCTGATGTGCCGGATCCGATGGCGGGGCCGGGCGAGAGTGTGGTCCAGGTGGAGGCCGCGGGTGTCAATTTCGGCGACATCAAGCAGATCGCGGGCGAGCACACCAACGGTCCGTACGCCCCCCAAGGCCCACTGCCCCGTATTCCCGGCATGGAAGTCGTCGGCAGGACCGCAGCCGGCCAGCGAGTCCTCGGCTACGTCCCGCAGGGCGGTTACGCCGCCAAGACGGTTGTCGCCGACCGCCACCTGGTCGCGTTGCCGCCGGGGGTGGGTGCGGGCGAAGCGCTGGCAGTTCTCCTACAGGGGCTGACGGCGTGGCATCTGCTTCGGTCGGTCGCGCGTATCAGGCCCGGTGAGAGCGCGGTGGTCCATGCCGCCGCGGGCGGGACCGGCAGTCTCCTGGTCCAGCTGGCCCGGGAGTTCGGGGCAGGACGGATCATCGCCACAGCGTCGACCGACGAGAAGCGCGCCCTTGCTCTGGAACTCGGCGCGGACGCAGCGATCGACGGCGAAGCGGCCGGCTATCAAGAGAGGGTCCTTGACGCCAACCACGGACACCCTGTCGACATCGTCCTGGACGCCATCGGCGGCCCCGTCCTCGACGCCGCCCTGGACACACTCGGACACCTCGGCCGACTGGTGACCTACGGCGCCTCGTCCCGGCAGCCAGCCTCCGCGATTGCGCCGAGCCGACTGGCGGTGGACAGCATCACTGTCGCCGGCTTCTGGGTCATCCCGCTCATCGTCAGGAGCGGTGCCGGCGGTGCGGAGCTGGGGGAGCTGCTGGACCTCACGGCGCAGCGTCGCCTGCGGCCCCTGGTCGGCGCGGAGTACGACCTGGCGCGGGCTCGCGACGCGCACGAGGACCTGCTCGGCCGCCGCACGAAGGGGAAACTGATCCTGCACCCTTGCGGGTGACGCGCGGGCCGCCCGTGGGGCCCGTACGGTGGCAGGACGGGCGTTCGTCCGCAGTGCAGCACCGCGAGCAGTACCTTGCGGTCCTGCGTCGGCCCAGTCCAGAAGATCGCGGCGCACCGGCTTCTCACCAGGAGCGCTGCGCCGCACGTACGCCTGCGGCAGCAGCACTTCGCGGGGCAGCGCGGGCAGTGCCTCGCGTACGAGGCCAGGGCCGAGGGCGCCGTCTGCCTCCAGCCGGGCGACCATGCCCTTTCGGGCAGCCCTCGCCTCGCACGCCGGGTCGGCCTGGTTCCCTTGGCCTGGTCGGTGAGGTGTGTGGTCCGGGATGTTTGTCCAGGCCGCGCCGCTGGCAGCCCGGTTGTCATGCCCAGCCCATTTCTGTGTACAGGCGCCCGGCACGGATTCCGTCGATGGCGGCCCGGGTGTACGGAACAACCTGCTGCGGGAGCTCGTCGGGATCCCAGAAGCGCCAGCCGGTGCACTTGTCGGGCTCCCGCACTTCCGGTGTTCCGGACCAGGAACGAGCTCGGAAGACGATCTGCATGCGCGGCGTGCCGCCCGGGGCGTCCATCAGGTGCACGAGATGGGCGAATTCGGCAGCGTCGGGGTCGATCACGAGCCCGGCTTCCTCGTACGCCTCCCGCACGAGGCAGGACTTGGCGCTCTCGCGCTCGCAGTGGCCCGCCAGGAAGTGATGCATGGACGCGGCGTATGCCGAATCGGGGTGGCGCAGTCCGAGCAGCACCCGCCCCTGGGCGTCCTCCAGGTAGAGATGCACCCCGACGACGTTCAGCACGGTCCCCTGCGGCGCTCTGGCCGGCGCCTGGCTGATGGAGACGTGGCTGGAGTCGTCGGTGGCGGAGATCAGAGAATGCCTGGGCTGCACGTCAGTACCTCGTCAGTTACGAAGGGGACAGCTCGCGGAAGCTGCTGCGCGGCGCGTGCCCACGCGCGGGCGAGGCTCATGGACGTGCTCCGGGCTGCTCGCGGTCGCTGTGGGCTGTCTCCGCGGTGACCTGGTAGGACAGCAGCTCCTGGAAGAGGCCCGGCTGCTCGGCGAGCTCCTGGTAGGTGCCGTCCTGGACAACTCGTCCTTCATCGAGGACGACGATCCGGTCGGCAACGGCCAGGTTGGTGATGCGGTGGGTCACCAGCAGCACCACACGGTCCTGTGCGAGACCGCGCAGCCGTTGGAAGATCCGGTACTCGGCTCGGGGATCGAGGTTGGCAGTCGGCTCGTCGAGGACCAACAGGCCCGCATCTCGCATGAAAGCGCGGGCCAGAGCGATACGTTGCCACTGTCCGCCGCTGAGCTCCTCCCCGTTGAGCCACTCCCGGGCGAGAAGGGTGTCCAGCCCGGACCCGAGTCGGGTGACGACTTCGTCGGCACCGGCGGCCTCGCAGGCTTCATGCACAGCTGCGTCCCCACGCGGCGAGGGCTGCCCGAGGGTGACGTTCTCCCGCACCGTCAACGGCCAGCGCGCATAATCCTGCGGCACCAGGGCCACCTGCTTCCACAGCGCTTGCGGATCGGCCTCCTCCGTGGCGACGCCGTCCCACAGCACCTGTCCGTTGCTGGGCAGGTAGAGGCCGCTGGCGAGCCGCGAGAGCGTCGTCTTGCCGGAACCGTTGAAGCCCACCAGCGCGGTCACTTCACCCCGCTTCAGCGTGAGGGAGACCTCGGACAGCGCGTCCTTCCCCTTGCCCGCGTAGCGGTGGGAGAGGGATGCGATCTCGATCGTCTCCGGCGGCCCGGGGCGGAGGGTGCCGCGGCGCATACGGAACCCACCCGCCCTCTCCAGGAAGTGGGTCCAGTCGTCCATGTACAGGCCTGTGCGCACGGCCCGGGAGCCGACCGACACCAGGCCGCGTACGGACTGTCCGGCCGTCTGGAGTGCGAAGACCGCCGCGCCCGCGCGGCCGACGCTGATCTGGCCGGTCGCCAGCAGCCAGACCACCGCCGCCCACACGATCGTCGAGCCCACCCCTGCGCACATCGCACCGATCAGGGAGAAGCGGGCTCCCTGATCGGCGGCGGCCCGGTCCTCGCGGTTGATCCGGGCGACGGTGCGCCGGTACCTCTCGGAGAGGAAGGACGCCATGGTGCCGGCGCGGATCTGGTCGGCCGCGTCGCGCGTATAGATGTGCCAGCGCAGCACCGCGAGCATGCGGTTGTCACCGTTGCTGCGCAGGTTGGCCAGGTAGCGCACACGCGCGGCGCTGACCTGGGAGACGGCCTGCGGGAGGCTCGCGGCCACCAGCAGCGGCAGCAGGACCGGGTGAACACCGGCAAGCACCACGGCACCGGCGAGGAAGCTGGCGGAAGAGGCGATCAGGTCCTGGCCTTCGTTGATCAGGTCGCCGGTGACCTGCGCGCCGCGGTCGGCCGCCTCCCGGTCGCGGTTGAAGTCCGGCTCATCGTAGGCGGCCAGCTCCACCTCGGTGCATCCGTCGAGGAGCATCTGCTCGGCCTCGCGCGTCATCAGCGGCCCCAGGCGTGAGGAGAGCCAGTTGACCGTGATGCCCATCACCGCACGCGCCGCGGCGGCGCCCGCCAGCAACGCGACCGACGGCCACGCCTGCAGCAGCCGGTGGAAGACGTCCCCGCTGGCCAGCAGAGCGGTCAGTGTGCCGCTGATGGCGATCAGGCCCATCGCCTGCATGATGCCCGAGACGATCTGGCAGGCCAGAAGCCCCGTGGTCGCGGGCCGGTCCACCCGCCAGGCCAGCATCAGCGACCGGCGCACCAGCCGGGGCAGGCGTCGGGCCATGTCGATCAGCCGGATCGAGCGACCGGCCGCCTCCCGGCTCCCGGTCAGATCCACGTACCGCATCTCCGGCTCGGCGGCCTCCTGGCCCTCTGCCGCGCCGCATTCGGCCTGCCGAGGCACTGTCGGTGTGTCTGCCGACGCCTCCGTGAGACCAGTCTTCCCGTGTGCGGCGCGGTCGTGCCCAGATGCCTTCGCGGGCGGACTCGTACCGCGACGAGATTCACCGCTGCTGCTCACGCGCTTCCCCTGCGGCTGCTTCCTCATGCTGACCACACCCCTGCGCCCACGGGGCTTCCGGGAAGGTCAACGCGACACCGCCCCAACGGGCCCCGGGCACCAGGGAGCCGTTCGATTCCGGAACGCTCGGACGTATGAGAAGAGGCAGACGGCAAGGCATCCTCCATATGGATGGACGAGGGGTACACGTGCTCTAGAAACAGCCCGAGTAAGGAGCCTGTAACGGGTATTTGGTGAACAGGTGTTCTGATATGAGGCTTCGGCCTGCCGGGAAGCCGAAACCTGGCGCAGGGATCATTCGAACGGGGTCAGGTCACCCCGGCAGGGGATTGCCAGAGCACCCGGCGGCGGGTTTCAGGCTGGGCCGGCTGCCATCGGCTGTGCCCGGGACATCGACGACTGGTCATGATGCGCGGCCTCATGACCCGAGACGGACTGAGCCCCTGAGCGCGGGGCCGGGCCGTCGCCGCCGCGCCCCGGCAGATGCTTGCGCCACACTCCCGACTGCCGCTGCTTGACAGGGGCGGAGGCCAAGAGCGGCTGGTAGGCCATTGCGGCCGTTCGGAGGCACCCGCGCGCCGACTATCCCCGCCGGCGGCACAGCGCGAACAATCAGCAGGCCGGAGTCTCAAAGGGGGCAAGTTTTACGACGAGGCAGCCACGGCACCCCGACCACCTTCCGCGTCCCGCGGTGCAAGCCCGACCCCCGTCGGCAGGGAACGCGCCCGAAGTGCTACGCGATGCAGGGTGAACGCTGCCGCGCCCGTCCCAGGCAGCCCGAGCCTGCCAACGCCGTGCCCCGCACCACAGACCACAGCGGCGGCTTGCCCATCCTGGGCGGCCCCAGCCGGGCAGCGGGCCGCGATACCGAGGGACTTCGAGATCCCGAACAGTGGCGCCACCTGCCGCACCATGACAAGACCACCCACCAGCGACCTCGCTCAGCGGGCAACAAGGCGCACGGTGGCGTGCACCGGCCCGTTCACCGTGATCGAACGCAGCGGCTCCACATCCCCGGCCGGTTCGACGACGGCGACCAACTCCGCGAGCGTCTCCAGGAGCATCCGCATCTGGTGACGGGCCATTGTGCTCCCGATGCAGACGTGTTCGCCCGTACCCAGGGCCAGATGGCGGTTGGGCTGCCTGCCGAGGTCAAACCGTTCAGGTTCCGTGAACACCGACTCGTCCCGGTTGGCCGAGGGGAGCCACAGCACGACCCGGTCCCCGGCGGCGATGCGCCGGCCTTGGACAACAGCGTCCGCCGTGGCCGTCCGCATGCTGTGGGTGGCGCTGCTCGTCCACCGCAGCACCTCCTCTGCGGCGGTCCTGACGAGTTCACCGTCCCGTTCCCGTACCAGCCGCTGCCACTGCTGCGGATGCGCGACGAGGGCGAGGATTCCCGAGGCCATCGACAGACCCGCGTTCTCCGACGCTCCGACGAGGTTCTCGCAGCCCAGCAGGATCTCGGTCTCGGTCAGCAGGTCGCCCTGCACCTCGTTGTTGACGAACATGCTCATCGCGTCGTCCGCGGGCTCCTCCATCCGCGCGTACATCATGTCGATGAAATAGCGCATCAGCGTGGGGTGGCTGGTGAGGGGTTTACCGGACTCGAACGCCTCCGCGGTCCACGTCAGAAGCTGCTCACGGTCCTCCGGCGGCACACCGAGCAGCCTGCCGATGTTGTGGCTGGAGAGCCGGGCTCCGATCTCGTGGACCACGTCGCAGGTGCCCGACTCGACAGCACGCGTCACCACCGAGTGAATCTCGGCGCGCATCTCCCCGGCCAGGGAACGGGCGCACCGTTCGCTGAACCGGTCGGCCACCTGCCCTCGCAGGGCACGGTGCTTGGGCGGGTCGGTCAGGGCCATGGTCAGACCGCTGCCGGGATCTTCCCCCAGTTCCCTCGGCCGCAGCAGGACGCCCTGCGCCGAACTGAAGACGACCGGGTTCTGGTACACCCGCTGTATGTCCTCGTACCGGGTGAGCGACCAGAAGCCCGGCAGGTCGCCCGGTTCGTGCCAGTGGACCGGGTCGTGCTGTCTCATCCAGCGCCACAGCCGGTGCACCTCGCCGGAGGCGTGCAGCTCCGGGTCGACGATGTCGGCCGGGGTGAAAGCGATGACGTTCACGACGCAGCTCCGGCGGTGATCAGGGCAAGACGGTCATGGAATCCCTTCAGCAGTTCCAGTGCGGTGGCCGCGGCGACGGCATCGCGCCGGAACGAGAGCACCACGTCGAGCGCGCCGTCCTCGTCCGGCCACACCTCGAGGTGCAGTTCCAGGGGAAGGGCAGCGTACGGCTGGCGCAGAAACGCGGAGACGACACCCGGCAGGTCGAGTCGGGGTGGAGGGTTGTCCTGGAGGGCGAAAAGGGACTGGAACACCGGCGGCCGTCCGGGCGTCGTAACGGCGCCCTGACTGACGGCCGTGAAGGGGATATCACTGCGGCTGAAGGCCCGGTGGACCAGTCTTCCGGTCTCCCGGATGCCGTCCTCGCCACCGCCCACCGCGTCGCCGCGCAGGCGGACCGGCACCATGTTGATCAGGCAGCCGACGGTCTGCTCCAACTCCGGGACGGTGCGCTCGGCGACGGGCACGCCCACCGCGAAGTCCCGTTGTCCGCAGACCTCGGCCATAACGTTCGCCCAGACCGACAGGAGTACCACGAACCGGCTCGTTCCGAGCGCCGCGCCCCGTGCGTCGAGGCGCGCCGTGACGGCCGCGGGAACGGACACGTCGAAGTGGCCCGTACCCGTCTCCCCGCGGTCGGGCCGTGCGGGCCAGCGGATCTGGGGCACGTCCTGGAACTCCTCCCGTGCCCGCTCCGTCCGTCCCGTCGAGTCCGTCACGGCCGTGGCCGCCGTCGTCAGCCGGGTGCGCTCGGCCAGGGTGGGCGGGGCGATTCGCGGCTCACGTCCGGAGTAGGCGTCGGACAGGTCACGCGCCAGGACGGATTCCGACCGGCCGTCGAAGCCGATGTGGTGGACCAGCAGCCCGAACAGCCAACTCCGCTTCTCGGTCACCGGCACCAGCGCGGTGCGCCACAGATCGGCGTCCTGGGGTTCGAGGGGCTCCTCGAAGAGCTGCCGTACCGCGACGACGGCCTCGTCGATGGTCGGCCGGGCGCCCAGGAGCTCCAGGGGCGGGGCGGAGATGTCGGTGACTTCGGCGTGGGGGAGAGGATCCACGCGGAAGGCCGTACGCAGTACCTGGTGCCGCTCGTGGACGGCGGCGATGGCCGCTTGCAGGGAATCCTGGTCGAGCCGGCCTTCCAGGTGCCAGGTCATGAGGCAATATCCGGACCGGTCATGCGGTGCCGTCAGATGGCGGGTGAGGAAGACCAACTCCATGGCGGTCAGTGGGATCTCACCGGTCGGCGGCGGTACGTCGTGCGTGCCCTGGGCCGCCCGCAGCCAGGCTCCGAGGCGCTCGGCCGACGAGTGCTCGTACAGGATCGACAGCGGAACCGGCCGCCCCGCCCGCTTGCCGATGCGCGTGCAGGCACGGGCGGCCTGAAGCGAGGAGCCTCCCAACGCGAAGAAGGACGTGTGCGGTGGCACGGCCCCTCTGCCCAGCACGGCGGCGAAGGCCTCGGCCACCAGGCGGACGAGCGGGTCGCCGATGGGGCCGTGGTGGTCCTCGACAGGCGCCTCGGGCACACTCGCCAACAGGGCCCGGTCGTCCAGCTTGCCTCTGTCGGTCAGCGGGAAGGAGTCGACGAAGACGACGTCGACAGGACGTTGATAGGCGGCCAGGTGACGGGTGAGGATCGTCAGTACGTCCGGAGGTGAGGCGCGCCGCCGACCCGGCTCCGGCACGCAGAAGGCCACCAGCTCGAAGACGCCGCCGAGTTCGTTCCAGCGAGGGACCACCCGGCAGTCGGCGATGTACGGGACCAGACGCTCGATCTGCCGTTCCAGCTCGGCGGGTTCGACGCGGTTGCCCCGGATCTTCACCTGCCGGTCGATCCGCCCGCGGAACTCGACGATCCCGTTCTCGTCCCGGGTACCCAGGTCCCCCGTGCGGTAAAGCCGGACCTGTTCACCGTCGATGTCGACATCCGTGAACTTCGCGGCCGTAAGCTCCGGGTCACCGAGGTAGCCGTGTGCCAGACCGTCGCCCGCGACACAGATCTCCCCCGGTTCCCCGGCCGCGCAGGGGCGGCTGCCCTGAAGGACGAAGACGGAGGTGCCGGGCACCGCCCGTCCCAGCGGGATGCCGCCGGGTCGGGCGCAGTCCGCGGCGGTGATGCGGTGCGTGGTGGTGAACACGGTGCTCTCGACCGGACCGTAGCCGTTGATCAGGGCCGTGTCGGGGAACCGGTCGAGGAAGCGGCCGACGTGCCGCGAGGACAGGCGTTCCCCGCCGATCATGACCTGGGACAGGCCACTCATCGCCGTCAGGTCCTCATCGACAGTCAAGTTGAACAGGCTGCTGGTCAGCCACACCGTGTTCGCTCCGTGGTCGGCGACCATCGCGCGCAGGGCCTCGGTCGTCAGGAACGGCTCGCCGGTCAGGACGCCGGTGCCGCCGTTGTACAGCGCGGCCCAGAGTTCCAGGGAGAACGCGTCCCACGGCAGTGCCGCCGCGAGAGGGATGACCGTATCCCGGTCGAAGTGCGCGAAAGTGCCTGCCTGGAAGAGCCGTGCCGTCGCCCGGTGCGGCGTGATCACTCCTTTGGGTTGTCCCGTGGTGCCCGAGGTGAAGAACACACAGCACGGGTCGGAGCCCTGTACCGCCACCGTGGCGCGGGCGGGGCTTTTCTCCGTACCGTCCTCGGCCGGTGTCCACAGCGGCGCCGGCAGCTCCGCCACCACGCCCGGTCGGGTGGTGACGACGAGGGGCGGCCGAAGCTGTTCGACCACCGCGTCGAGACGGGCGAGCGGCCAGTCCGGATCGAGCAGCGCGTATGCCGCGCCGAGTTTGAGTACGGCCAGCACGGTGGCGACCAGGTCGACGGATCGCGGCATCAGGATCGGCACGAAGTGGCCCTGTTCGACACCGGCGGCGGCGAGTCGGCCGGCCAATTTCTCGGCGCGGGCGTCGAGTTCCCCGTAGGGCACCTGAGCGTCCTGAGCGATGAGGGCTATGTGCCGCGGCTGAGCGTGTGCCTGTGCGGCGAAGGCATCATGCAGTCCTCCCGCCGGTGATTCCCAAGTGACTCCTGCAACCCAGTCGGCATGCGACTGCAACACGTCGACTCCCTTCGCAGCCCTCAGGCATGGGGGGCCTGAGAGCACATTCTCAGGAGCGTACGACGTTGCCATGTCCGTTCGTGTCCTGCCAACTACCTTACGCAAAAAGGGAATTGAGTCAGCATCTCGTCACTGAATGTCACTGCGGCAGATGCCTCATTCACGAACGGCGAACTGTGCCATGATCACGGAGCGGTCCGAGGAAACCGATCCTGCCTGTCACCAACGGCCGCTCATTCCACTGCGACATCAGCGCAACATCAGATGGAATATCCGTATTCCAACGGCATGATGGAGGACGTTGTGACGAGTCGGGATCGTTCCTTGGACATCGCGGTCACTGGGATGGCAGCGCGGTTCCCGGGTCCTCGTGGAATCGACGACTGGTGGGATTCCCAGCTGAACGGAAGTGTCCACAGCAGGAGATATACGCGGGAGGAGTTGCTCGCGGCCGGACTGCCCGCCGCGTTGGCCGCCGACCCGGACTATGTGCCCGTACGCGGTCACCTCGACGACTGGGACCGCTTCGACCACGAGTTCTTCCAGGTCCGCAAGCGCGAGGCCGAGCTGATGGACCCTCAGCACCGCTGGATGTTGGAGGTGGCCTGGAACGCCCTCGAGGACGCGGGGTTTCCACCCCGGGACGGCACGGTGGTGACCAGCGTCTACGCGTCCATGACGGGCAGCGGCTACATGCGCGCGATGGCCCGCGGCGGAATCGTCGACGATCCGGGCCTGCTGGACGAAGTGATCCACGGTACCGAGCCGGACTTCATGGCGAGCCGCGTGGCCTACAAACTGGGGCTGAACGGACCAGCCTTCGCCGTTCAGACGGCCTGTTCCTCTTCGCTGGTCGGCGTACACCTGGCGGTGCAGGCGCTACTGAGCGGCGACTGTGACCAGGCCCTCGTGGTGGCGACCGGGTTCGGCTACCCCCAGGCGGGTCATCTGCACCAGCCTGGCGGCGTGCTGTCCCCTACGGGCGTGTGCCGGCCGTTCGACCAGCACGCGGACGGGGTGGTCGGCGGGTCCGGCGCGGGTGCCGTGGTGCTGCGCCGTCTGTCGGACATCACCGAGGACGACCCCTTGCCGTACGGCGTCATCCTGGGCACCGCGATCAACAACGACGGGAACACGAAGGCCGGTTACTACGCGCCGTCCTCCGCAGGGCAGGGGCGGGTCATCGGCGCGGCGCTGAGCGCGGCCGACGTCGACGGCGGGTCCATCGGCTATCTGGAGGCCCACGGCACCGGTACCCGGATCGGAGACCCCATCGAGTGGTCGGCGGCCAGCGCCGCACTGCGCAGCGCGGGAGCCCGGCAGGGCACTGTGGCGGTGGGCGCCTTGAAGGCCAGTGTCGGCCACCTGGACGCCGCCGCGGGAGTCGCCGCGCTGATCAGGGCCCTGCTCGTGGTGCGCAGCGGTCTGATCCCGCCCGTCGCGGGGTTCACCGCGCGCAATGCTCTGCTGGAGACCGAGGACTGCCCCCTGTTCATACCCACCGAGGCCGTCCCCTGGACCGGGGAGCGTCCGCGACGTGCCGGGGTGAGCGCGTTCGGCATCGGTGGCACCAACGCGCACGTCGTGATCGAGCAGGCGCCGCCGCGCGAGCCGGCCGTGCCCGCCCCCGGGGCACGGGCGCCGCGCGAGCGCCTGGTGCTCCTGTCGGCTGCGGATCCCGAGGCACTCGGCCGCGTGGCCGACGGTCTGGCCGCCCACCTCAGGACCCACGACCCGGATCTCGGCGAAGTCTGCGGCACCCTGGTCAACGGCCGCCCGGCCCTGGGCGAACGCCTCGCCGTCACTGGCCGGACGAGTGCCGAGGTCGCCGAGCGCCTCGCCGGCCGGTCAGGGGTGTCCTGTGGCACAGCACCGGTGACGGGCCCCGCCCCGGTGGTCTTCCTCTTCCCCGGCGGGGGCACTCAACGCCCGGCCATGGCCGAGCCCTTCACCGCTCTCCCCGGATTCCGTCGGGCACTCGACCGGTGCCTCGCGGCTTTCGCCTCCCCGCCGGCGGAGCGGGTCCGGCAGGCGCTGTTCGACCCGGACTTCCCCGCCGACGAGCTGAACCGGCCCGAACTGGCGCAGCCGGCCCTTTTCGCCGTCAGTCACGCGGCGGCGACCGCACTCCTGGACCTGGGGGTCCGGCCGGCCGCGGTGTGCGGACACAGCTCCGGCGAGATCGCCGCAGCCGCCGTCGCCGGAGTCTTCAGCCTGGAGGAGGCCTGCGCGTTCGTGTCCGCACGCGGTCGTGCCATGCAAGGCTGCCCGGAGGGCGCGATGCTGGCCATCGGGGCGGACGTCAAGCAGGCCCTCGCACTCGCCGAGGAATGGGGTCTCGACCTCGACGTGTCCGCGGTCAACGGCCCGGACTCCTGCGTGCTGGGAGGGCTGGTCCAAGACGTGGAGGAATATCTGCGGCGCGTCGGCGACACCTACTTCGTACGGCGCCTGCGCTACACCCACGCGGGCCACTCCCGCCTGATCGAACCCGCGCTGCCCGCACTCACCCGGGCGATGGCGCGGATCGAACTCCGGCCGCCGACCCTTCCGATCGCGCTCAACGTGTCCGGTCGGGTCGTCGCGGCCGGTACCGCCCTTCCGCGCGACGTGTTCGTCACCCAGGTCCGGCAGTCCGTGCTGTTCGGCGCCGCCCTCGACTCGCTGGCCGAACACGTACCGGACGCCCTGGTCGTGGAGATCGGACCGGGGCGTGCCCTCTCACCGATGGCGGAGGCGGCCGGTTTCCCCGTGGTCGCCTTGGACCAGGCCGACGACGCGTCGGGGGCGGCCGTGCTCGGTGGCGTCGGCGCCCTGTGGGCCCTGGGACAGCCGATCGCGGCGGACGGGCTGACTGGCGGTGGCCGCAGGACCAGGCTGCCCGGTTACCCCTTCTCAGGACCGCGTTCGGTGGCGCCGGAAGCGCTCGCCTCGCCCGCGACGGACCCGAGCCGCTCTCCGGTCCCCGCTCCGCCGCCGGAGCAGCGGAGCGAGGAGCCGGAACCCGAAAGCCCGGCCCCGGTCGACGCGACGGAGGGAGTGACACGGATCTGGGCGGAACTGCTCGGCCGTGACGACTTCGGGGCGGACACCGACTTCTTCGCCGAGGGCGGCGACTCCCTGCTGGTCACCCGGCTCATCCGCAGGGTGAACAGCGAGTTCGGCATCCGTGTCCCCGTGCGCGAGATGCTGGCCAGGCGGACACTGAACGGCCATATCGCGATGGTCCGCGGAATTCTGGACGAAGCAGATGAAGCAGATGAAGCATACGAAGTGGACCAACAGGGCGGATAGAGCGGACGCGGGTCGTCCAGCACATGCATGGAGGCGGACCAGGCGGACACACCCGCCGATCGCCCTGAGCGCGCTCCGGGACGATGACGGGCTTGCCGTGCAGGCGGCAGGGGAGCTGGATCAGCGCCTCGGGCACGGGCCCGGCCCCCGGGCCCGTGAGCCTGACAGCGGACTTGGAGGCCGCTGCTCGCTGTCGTGCGCCTTGGCCGCGGATGTGCGCCTGAACGCCTTCGATCGGCCGAGACGGACGACGACCGCCTCTGCGTACTGACTCCCCATCAGGGGCTTTTGCCGCAAGCGAATAGGACTCGCCGGCCGGGGCCTCACGCGAATGTCTCCTTTCGGCTCAGGCGAAGCCGCACGAGACGAACCACGCGCGCCTCGATTGCTGTCGGGGAAAGCCAACTATCCGCTCCTACCTGTTTGTTGCGCGGAGCAATCCGCCCTCCTATGATCACACCACCACGTCGCGGTCACCCGTGACAGCAGAGACCACACTTTCCTTCTCGAATCCGGACCGAGCAATGGGCGAACCCACGCGACGGAGTTCGTCAGCAAAGTGCTGGTGAGGGTGGCTGGAGCGCATACGTCGCGAGCAAGCCCCCAGCGATCCCGCTGATAGCGTTGGGGAGTTTTCTCATGTCGGGCTTGGAACACGTGAAATCCTCTCCGTCCAGACCGAAGGACGGTGGCGCAGGGATACAGGAGTGGATGGCCTCGGCAATCGGCGAACCGCTGCCCACGGGCGCGTTCGTTCCCGCGCACGAAGTGGTGGCCCGCCTGGCTACCGACCATCCCGCGGCGGTCGCCGTGCGCTGCGGTGACATCGCCGTCACCTACGGCGAGTTGATCTCCTGGTCCCGACAAGTGTCCCACCGCCTCGCCGCAGCCGGAGTGGGTGCCGGTGACCGGGTCGCCCTCCTCGCCGAGCCCTCTGCCGCGATGATCGCGTCCGTGCTCGGCGTCCTCGGCGCGGGCGCCGCCTATGTGCCCATCGATCTGGCACAGCCGGATGCCCGTGTCGCCGCAATCCTCCACGACGCGCAGGTGGAGGCCGTCGTGTCGACGGCAGACGCGCAGCATCGTGCGGCCGGTTCCCAGACGCCCGTCGTGACGGTCCCGAGCGTTCCCGGCGAGGAGCCCGACGCCGCGGCCCCCGACTCCTTCGCTGCGGCGGTCGGCCCGGCTGATCCGGCCTACCTCATCTACACCTCGGGCAGTACGGGCGAGCCCAAGGGTGTCATCGTCGAGCATCGCAATCTCGCCGCCTCCACCCGGGCCCGCCTCATGGTCTACCCGGGTAACCCGACCTTCCTCCTGATGTCACCGCTGGCCTTCGACTCGTCGGTCGCCGGAATATGGGGGACGCTCCAGGCGGGCGGCTGCCTCGTCGTGGCATCCCAGGACGAACTGCGCGACGCCGATCAACTGGTCTCCCTCGTCCGCCGCCACCGCGTGAACCGCACCCTGTGCGTGCCCACTCTGTACGAGCTGCTGCTCGACGCTGCCGAACGCGCCGGGACACAGCAACTCGCCTCCCTGCGGCAGGTGATCGTGGCGGGCGAGGCCCTGCCACAGTCACTGGTCGACCGGCACTTCGCGGTCCACTCCTCCGTGGTGGACCTGGTCAACGAGTACGGCCCGACCGAGACGACCGTGTGGGCCACCTTCCACCGCTTCACGGGCGTCGAACCGGTCAGCATCGGCGGCCCGATCCCCGGTGCGCGGCTGTACGTCCTCGATGACGAGCTCCAGCCCGTGCCACCGGGGACGGAGGGCGAGTTGCTCATCGGCGGGGCCGGCGTGACACGTGGCTACTTCGGACGCGCCGAGGCTACGGCAGCGGTCTTCCTCGACGATCCCTTCGCCGCTGAGCCCGGCGCGCGCATGTACCGGACCGGTGACATCGTGCGCCGGAACGCGGACGGCAGGCTGGACTTCATCGGCCGCCAGGACGACCAGATCAAGATCCGCGGCCACCGCGTGGAACTCGGGGCGATCGAGTCGACGCTGCGCCTGCTGGAGGGCGTCCAGGAGGCGGTCGTCCTGCCTGACGCGCGGGGATCGGGCTTGATCGGCTTCGCCGCCTCCTCGCGGGAGGGTGCGGGCCCGGTTGCGCTGCGCCGCGCCCTCGCGGAGAAGCTGCCCCCTGTGATGGTGCCCGGCGAGCTGCGGGTCCTGCCGGAACTGCCGCGCAACCTCAACGGCAAGCTGGACCGCGCGCGGTTGCGGACGCTCGCCGCGGAACCGCCCGCCGCCCGTCCCGCGACCGCGCCCCTTTCCGGCGATCCGCTCACCACCCAGGTGATCGCCGCCTGGTCGGAGGTGCTCGACGTGGCCACGGTGCCCCTGGACGTCAACTTCTTCGATCTCGGCGGCCATTCGCTGGCCATGTTCAAGCTCCAGGACGCGCTGGAGCGGCACTGCGGGCTGCGGCCGACGATTGTCTCCCTGTTCCAGGAAACCACCGTGGCGGCACAGGCCACGCTCATCCGTACCAGTCGCGATCAGGGAGAGGACACGGTGACGTCGAACTCCGCCGAGGCCGCCCGCAGAGCCCGTACGGCCAGACTTCGCCAGCAGCGCGCACGTAGGGGGGCCCACCAGTGACCGCGTACGCCTCGCGCTGGCTGGCGTGCGACACCGCCCGGCCCGGCGCACGCATACGCCTGGTGTGCTTCCCGCACGCCGGGGCGTCGGCCTCCTTCTTCCGTTCCTGGAGCCAGTCACTGACCGAGGTGGAGGTCCACGGCGTCCAGTACCCCGGGCGCGCCAACCGGTTGGACGAGGAACCTCCGCACGACCTCGTCCAGCTCAGCGCCGACATCGCCGACGCACTCGAACCGCTGGCGGATCTCCCACTCGCCTTCTTCGGACACAGCTTGGGCGCTCCCGTGGCGCTGGAGACGGCACGCGCGCTGCAGCACCGGGGCATCTACATCGAGCACCTGTTCGCTTCGGGCTCTTGTGACGCCCCACTGCCCACCGGCTCGGTTCTCGACGAGAACCCCGACCACATACTCAAGGACCTGGTCAGGATGGGCGGCACCGACGCGGAGATGGCGGCGGACCCGATCTTCCAGGAGGTGGTCATGCCGTATCTGATCGCCGACAATCGCATGTTCCACAGCTACAACATGGCGCCCGAGCCGTTGCTCAGGTGTCCGGTCACCACCATCGTCGGTGACCAGGACGATGACGCGGACCGCCGTCCGTGGAGCACGTTGAGCACGGTGCCCATCCAGGAGGTCGGCGTTCCCGGGAACCACATGTACCTCATCGCCGACCCGCCGTTCTCCCTCCTGCGTGAGACCCTCTCCGCCCCGCGACCCGGTTCCGGCTGAACTCCGCGGACCGGGGCCGCCTCTCAATCTCGACCTGCAACCTGTCTTGACGCACGCGCACGTATCGAAATGCGGTCCGGCATCCACCGCCTCGCCGGTGCGGGGCGGCGAGCTCGTGGCAGTCGAAGGGATACTCTCCAGCCCCGAGCAACGGCAGCTTTGAGAGGAACACCAAGCTGAAGCGGCCCCGGCGGGTCGCGGGTCGCAACCGGGTCATCTAGGTCAGGCACCAATCGAGTACGGCCATCGCACTGGCCAGCTTCATCTGCGCCTGCTCCCAGGCCAGCGACCGGGGCCCTTCGAGTACGCCACTCGTGACCTCCTCGCCCCGGCGGGCCGGCAGGTCGTGCATGAAGAAGGCGTCCGGCCACCGCGCCATCAGACGCTCGTCGACGGCGAACGGGGTGAATGCCGTCCGCCAGTCCGGATCGCTCTTGCTGGTCCCGGTGGTCTGCCATTGAGTCGTGTAGACGACGTCCACGTCGCCGTCGATATCGTCGACCCGGTGCACCTCGACGACCTTGCTGCCCCACGTCTTCGCCGTCTGCTGGGCTCGAACGAGGACCGCGGGGTCGAGCCCGTACCCGGCAGGCGTCGCCAGGGTCAGGGCCGCTCCGGGGACCAGTGCAAGGCCTTGTGCAAGGGCTGCGGCCGTGTTGTTCCCCTCGCCGAGATAGGCGAGATGGAGCCCCCGCAGCGAACCGAAGCGATGGGACAGGAGGGCGATGTCCGTGAGCCCCTGGGTGGGGTGCTCCTCGCGCACCATCGCATTGATGACGGGTATCGAGGCTGTGCCGGCGAGCTCGCGCAGATCATTCTCACCAACAGAGCTCCTCACCACCAGGGCGTCGAGCATTCCGCCCAGGATGCGGCCGGTGTCCGAGAGCGTCTCACCCGTGGCGAGTTGCAGATCGTTCGGCCCGAAGGCGATCACGGTACCGCCGAGCCGTACCGCACCGCTGGTGAAAGCCGTCCGGGTACGCGTCGAGGTGTGGCTGAACAGCGTGCCCACCACAAGATCTCGCAGGGGGCGCTCCTCGGGGCGTCTGTCCTCGTACCAGGCGCAGGAGCGACGGATGAGCGTCTGCAACTGTTCAGGCGTCAGGTCGTGCAGGGAGATGAGACTGCGCGGAGGGCGCATCCCGCCGGCCTGAGCGCTCGTCTGGTCTGTCATCGCTTCGCCTCGCGTTTCTTCGATGTCTGGCTCCGGCTGGACAGGTTCACGCGTCTGCCTGTTCTCGATCACCCATGAGATCGACGACGGTTCCCAGACCAGTTGCCTCCGCCCGTGCGGCCACCTCCTGGCAGACGGCCACGTCGAGGATCGCCATGCCGAAGGGGTTGCTCACGACAAGGCCGTTCTGCGGGCGTATCGCTTCCTCGCGACCGAGTAGTACCTCTCCGTACCGCCTTGCCAGGGCATGCCCGTGCGCGGCCGAGGGCTCCGTGTCGGCCACCACGTCGCCGGCCTGCATCACCGATCCGAGGACGCGGCGGGGGTTGTCCCGCACAAGGTCGATGTCGTCGACATAGATCGCCTCAGCGTCCTGGAACACGGCCGGCGTCACGTCATCGAGCGACACGTGTGCGATGAAGGTCCCCGGGGCGAACCAGCCGGGCGGAATGTACGGTTCGGATGACACCGTCAGGGTGACGACCACGTGGCTCGCCTTCACACACGACTCGGCGTCCGGGTGCTCGGTGACTTGCAGATCCGGGCAGTGTGTTGTGACATTCCGGCCAAGCGCGGCCGCCCGGGAGGAGTCGATGTCGTACAGGTGAAGTTCTCGGACTGCCGGGAAATACTGGGCCAGCAGCTTCACGTGCATGGCCGCAATGGTGCCGCATCCTATGATGCTCACCGCGTCGAAGTCCGTGGGGCCGAGCATGCGCAGGCTGGACATCGTGTAAGCGGCAGTGCGCAGAGCGCTGACGTGTCCGGCCTCCACCAGGGTGACCGGGCGGGCGGTCTCCGGATCGAAGAGCACCGTGAAGCCGCCGGCGCGCTCGATGCCCAGTGCGGGATTGGTCACCGAGGCGTTGATCAGCTTGATGCCGTACGCCATGCTCTGACCTTGCTGTACGCATCCGAGCATCGCTACCGAACGAGTGTATGCGCTCGCGGAGTTCTCCCAGGCCATGTAACCCTCGGCGGGCAGGTCGGAGCGACCCAGGGTGTGCTCGCGTACTGCGGACTCGACCACGCCGACGGGATCGACCTCGGCCAGGCAGCGCATCACTGTGGTGCGGTCGAGAATTCTGATTCGGTCTGGCTTCACTTGAGCCCTTCCCCTTTAGTAGTACGTTGCCGCGGTGCGCCAGCGGTGCCTGGCTGTTCGATATCCGCGTTCAGGAAGGTGAGCAGGCCGGCGATTTCGTTGTCGCATTGGCTTTTGGTCGACCCCACGCCCTGTCCGGGCGGAAGCCAGCCGGTTTCGGTGCCCTCCGCCGCGTTGGCGGCCACTCGCGGCAGCCGCAGTTGCCTCGTCCGTGAGGAGATGAGGCTTCTCCTGGCTGCGTTCCGTGCCCAGCTCCATGAATGAGACGGCAGCACGGACGCCGGCCAGCCTGGGTATCGCCTGTGCGGGGTGGGCGGTAGTCATGAACCCGTCCTTGTGCCGACGAGGGACTCGCTGTCCTCGGCCGACGTCCCGGTGAGCAGGCCCTCGGAGGTTGCCATGCCATAGACCAGGTCGATGTACCGGTCTCCCCGGTCGGGGAAGAGGGTGACGACGGAGGATGCGGGGCATATGGAAGGGGCGATTTTCCGGATGGCTGCGATGACCGATCCGGAGGACCCGCCGGCGAAAATCGCCTCTTTGGACAACAGGTCATGACAGGCCTCGATCGATTCCTCGTCCGTCACTTCGACGACACGATCGACGAGGCTCTCGTCGAGCAGCTCCGGAACCCGGCTCGAGCCGATCCCGGGAAGTCGGCGCGGTCCGGGAGGATTGCCGAACACCACCGATCCGACGGCGTCCACGGCGATCACCTGGAGCCCGTCGGAATACTCCTTCAGCCGGTGCGCCAGGCCGTTCAACGTGCCAGTCGTGCTCACCGCAACGACCAGATAGTCAGGGTGGCTCGGCAGGTCCTTGGCAATTTCCTCTGCGGTACTCCGATAATGTGCTTCAGGTCCAAGGGAGTTGGCGTACTGGTTGATCCAGACTGCAGTGGGATCGGCAGCCAGTATGGCATTCACCCGCGCGATACGCGCGGGAAGGTAGCTGCCTCCGGTTGCCGCACCGTCAACCATCTCGACCCGCGCACCGTAGCTTTTCAGGATCGCATGGTTGCTGGATGTGATGTGTGGATCGACCACCAGTGTGAGATGCAGGCCATGGATCCGGGACATCATGGCCAGCGCGACACCGAAATTTCCGGAAGTGCTCTCGACGATGTGTGTCCCGGGACGAAACAGGCCCTCACGCATGCCGGTCTCGATGATGTGCCGTGCGGTACGGTCCTTGACACTTCCTGCAGGATTGAGCATTTCGAGTTTGGCGAATACCTGCGGTCCCGTCGGGAAGAGGCGTCTTAAGTGGACCATCGGGGTGCTGCCGATGCAGTCCACGATAGAGTCATGCAGCAAGAATCCCCCTTGGATAACTGCGTGCCCGTCCGATTCTTCGGCAGTTTCCCATTCGCCCCGAGTCAGGCGTACTTGACCTCCACCTGGGAAAGGTATTCCTCTGCGACGGCCAATGAGGTATCGAATTCGTCGGCCCAGGAGATGGCATGGCCGAGGCGGTCGCCGTTGTCGACCACACCATTGATCTGCATGGGTCCTGAGGTGAAGGTGCTGCGGACGATTCCCGCAGGCAGCTCGGACGGGGGCGTCACGGACGTGATCAGTCCGGTGCGCCGGGGCGTCAGATAGAGACTTGCCGCGTAGCCGCCGCGGGTGTCGCCTGTCGATTCGCCAGGGGGAAGGCCCAGATGCAGACGCGTATACAAGTCGACGGAATCATGCCCGAGGGTGAGCCGCATCAGCTCACGGATTTGGTCGCCGCCCAGCCGCGGATTGATCTCGATCAACGCCGGCACACCATCGACGATCTTGAACTCGACATGGGCGGCTCCCCGGCGGTGACCCACCGCAGCGAGCCAGTCGACGACCACCCGGACTATGCGAGCGTCCTCCTCGGCATCCCCGAAATGATACGGAAACATGGCCCCGAGCTCGACCCGGAAGGGAAGCTCGGCCATCAACTTCTTGGTGAATCCAAGGAACCGCCAGCTGTCGGTGCGGTCGTCCCACATCAGCTCGGCTGTGAACTCTGGTCCGTCGATGAACTCTTCCACCAGGGCGAATGGTGCGCGGCGGTAGCCGCGGGGGTTGACCGGGTGGGCGGCGATGGTATGCACAGCCGCGCGGTACTCGTCGTCGGACGAACAGACCCGGACTCCGGTACTGCTGCTGTCGTCCAAGGGTTTCACCACACACGGGTATCCGAGTGGAGATGTGTCGCCCGGTTCGTTCAGCGGCACGCGTGCGGCCGCCACGGAGCGTCCGATGCCGTTCGTCAAGTTCCGGGAACGGTCCTTGAAGTGGCAGTTGAGCAAGCCGTCCACCGGGGCGTGCGGCAGGCCGAGCCGCTCCGCGATCACGGCTGCCTGCACCAACCGGTAGTCGTCGAACGCGATCACGGCGTCCGGCGCGTGGTCGGTGAAGAAATGCATCAGTTTCACCAGGTCATAGGTGTCGACCACGCTGTGGGAATCGGCAATGCTGACCGGGTTCGGAGAGAAATTCTGGTACTCCGATGGATCGCGGGCGACGAAATGAGCTTGATAACCTTTTTCCTTGGCGAGCCGCATACCTTCGAGGCCGTAGTCCAACATGTTGCTCTCGATAAAAAAGGCGGTCTTCACTCAGGGTCTCCAATTTTGGATATTGCGCTCGAAAATCAGATGAATTGCTTACTGGTAGCCCAAGCGTGGGGCGGCACCCACGGAGTATTCACCAAGAAAACGATCTTGAAGGCAATTGCTGACGCTGAGGAGATCTGAAGGCCCTTGCCAAGGCGAAGAGAGTCCCCTGTTCTTCACGCCTGTCGCGGCCTGGTGAAATGTAATCTAACACCGTGATCACGCCTACGACATATGCCCTCATGTGATGAACATCACACGCATGGCGAATAGCTTTCAAGGCTGTTCGCAATGCATGCCCAACACTTTCCACTGCTGGGCATGGGGGTGATTGTGGCGAATGTGCGGTTTCGTGTCTGCTTCCCTCTTTCGTCACCACCGTGGAGATGCAGTATATAGGGTGATCTGCCGCCCATATTCATATTGATCCTGGCTTCCATTTTATGTTCGGCAAAAGCGTTCAGTAATGCAGGCAGGGTGATTGCAGAGTTCGCTGATCGTGCGTTGGCTAAACGCTTGATCAGCAGGTCTCGAAGTACCGGACAGGGGCAGGTCCCTGCATTCAGGCGGGTTGGTCCGGTTCACTGAGCCCTTTCCAACCTGCGGACGAGCAGTGTCGGTTGATGAGTGCCCCGGTCGCGCGACGTGGTGAAGCTCCTGGTAAACGAGTTCGCGACCAAGATCACTCGCTGTACCAGGAGCTTCGTCGTGCTTGTCTACCCATCCGGGATCGATCTGTCCAGCTCAGCCCTGCGACACCTGGCCGGTCTGCTGGCCGTCCGCCGCGTGGAGGTAGGGACCCGGTGGCGCAGGCTCCCGGTCGGCCGGCAGGCGCTGCTGGTCCTGGCCCGCCTGCGGTGCGGTCACACCTACACGCAGCTCCCGGCGGGCTTCGGGGTTGGCACCACCACCGTCTACCGTTACATCGTCGAACCCGTTGAGATCCTGGCCGCCCTCGCCCCGGATCTCACGGCGGTATCCCACGCGGCGAAGCGCAAGGCGTTCGTCATCCTGGACGGGACGCTCCTACTCATCGACCGAATCGCCGCCGACCGGCTGTACTACTCCGGCAAGCACCACCGTCACGGCATGAACGTGCAGGTCATCGCTGATCCCCTGGGCCGACTGCTGTGGGCCTCACCCGCACTGCCCGGCGCGGTCCACGACATCAAAGCCGCCCGCACCCACGGCATCATCGATGCCCTGACCGCCGAGGACATCCCCTGCTGGGCGGACAAGGCATATCAGGGCGCCGGCGGGACGATCCGCGTCCCCTGCCGAGGCCGGTGGGAGACGCTTTCCACCGGCCAGCAAGCCCACAACCGCTCCCACGCACGGATACGAGCACTCGGCGAACAGGCCGTCGCCACCCTGAAGTCCTGGCGGCTGCTGCGGAAGCTGCGGTGCAGCACCACCCGAATCACCGACCTGGTCAAAGCCATCCTCACCCTCCACCTGGCAGCTTCAAGCTGAGGTTGGCAAGGGGCTCAGTGACGTGCTGTCGGTGGCTGCTTCTACTGTTGCCTCATGGGGAACTATTTTCAGACCGTCGTCGACCTCGACGCCACGCATGCGGACGCCCGCACCCTGGCAGACAGCGGACTCGACTGGCTGGTCAGGGAGGGGATCGTTCGGGCCGAGCTCACCGACTGTGTTCTCGGGGCGCCGTCGGGGCATCCGCCCGGTCCCTCCTGGGCCAAGGCGGTCGGTCAGGAGGACTGGGAGCCCAGCGACGGACTCAGGATCGAGACCAGCCGCACCGTATTCAACTGCGGTCAGGGCGAACCCATGTTCGCGGTGTGCCCCCATTGTGCCGGGCGGGCGGATTTCTACACCGACCGGCTGGAGGAGATCGAGGGTGCGTGGGAACCCTTTGGTGAGGCCATCAGCGACTGGAGCGACACAGGCAGCGCGGCAGTCGCCTGCCCGCATTGTCGGCGCCCTGGTGACCTGACTGCGTGGACCTGGTCGGATGACTACTTCGCCTTCGGGTATCTCGGTTTCGAGTTCTGGGACTGGCCCGACTTCGGCCCCGGGTTCATCGAAGGTCTCTCCCGCGCACTCGGGGGGCATCGCACGGTTCTCATGGAAGGCAAACTCTGAGGGAGCCGGAGTTCGTACGTCCTCCCTCCCCCCCGGCTCAGCCCGGGGGGTGCTCGGAGCATGGCGAAAAGGCCGCTGATGCGTTGGCGGGCGAGGCGGAGGAGGGCCTGGGTGTGGGTTTTAGGCGGGCGCGTTGCTTGTCGCAGTAGGCGCGGGAGGCCGGATTGGTGTTCGTACAGGCGAAGATGGAAAGGAACATCGCCTGTTTGAGCTGCCGGTTGCAGCCTCGGGGTGCGTGTTCGCCGTGGATGGAGGTCCCGGCGACCTCTTGGTCGGGGTGAGGCCAGCGTAGGAGGCGAGTTGGGCGGCGGTGGGGAGGCTGGTCACCGTCGCCGACGGTGACCAGCGGAACGCGGCATCGCCGCGACCCCGATGTTCCCCGCTGGAGCTCTGCGTCGGCGCCCCGGGTCGGCATGAACGCCCGTGAGGTGGTCATGCGCTTCCACGGCAGGCACACCACCCCAAGTCGCACACCCAGGATCCGCAACTTCTGTCCGTCATGCGGGAGATGGAGAACCGAGGGATCGAGAAGCTCGAGCGGATCTCCTGCTCGCGGTTCCGCTCCATTTCCGACGTTGCTCCGGCGGCCACGCTCCACCGCCACTGGGCAATCGCGACCGGCCGTGGGGTCCCGGCCGGCTACCGCTCCCGCTACGGGCAACTGGGCACACCGGAAATGCGGCGGCGCCTCGTCCCGCCTCGCGGCCGGTGGTGACATCGCCTTCTTATGCCTCAACGATGTGGACACCGACCCGGCGCCCAGGACGGCGGCCCAAGACGTCGTTCGCGCCTTCCTGGAGCGGAAGTACCCGTTCCCGAGCCGATTCGAAGGGATGGGCCTGACCGCCCCGCGCCTGGCCGCGCCGCGTTCGCCGCGGATGCGGAGGCATTCGCGAGACTCTGGGCGGGCGGGCGTCGGGGCCCGGCTCTCAGGCCGTGCGGACCTCCGGCCCGTCCTCGTCCGGAACCGCCGCGGTCGGCGTGCGCTCCTCCGGCAGTCGCCGCATGACGACGCCGAACCCGATTCCCACCAGGGTCCCCACGACCGCGCACAAACCCCACAGCCACTCCGGGCCGAAGCGGTCGATGACGGTGCCGGACATGAGCGGGGCGATCAGGATGGCGGCCGACCATGCCAGCGTGCTCATGCCTTGGTAGCGTCCGCGCCCCTGAGCGGGTGAGAGCCGGACGACGAGCCCGGCCTGCGTCGGCGTATAGCAGATCTCGGCGAGCGTCCACACGCACACGGTGAGCGCGTAGACGCCGACCGACCCGGCGAAGGCGGTAAGTCCGAGGCCGTACCCCGCGAGGAGCGAGGAGACGATCATCAACGCGCGCGGATCGCGGTGTTCGATGAAGCGCGTGAGCGGGATCTGCAGGATGACGATCAGGAAGCCGTTGACGGCGATGGCCAGGCCGTAGTCGGCGGGCGTGAACCCGGCGCGGCCCATGGCGACCGGGAGTCCGACGTTGCCTTGCTGGAAGAGGACGGCGACGAGGCAGGACAGTCCGACGACGGCCATGAACCGCCCGTCCCGCAGCACGGTCCCCAGGCTGACACCGTCCTCTGTCTGTTCGGCCTTGGACATGGGCCGGGACTCGGGCACCTTGACGAAGACGATGACCGCGCACGCCAGCGTCATCCCCGCCTCGAGGAGGAACCCGGCGAGAAAGCTGGACTCGGCGATGAACCCGGCGGCCATGGAGGCGATGGCGAAGCCGAGGTTGACGGCCCAGTAGTGCAGCGAGAAGGCCCGTACCCGGTCCTGAGGCCTGACAATGTCGGCCGTCATCGCCTGCATGGCGGGCCGGGAGGCGTTGGAAGCCATGCCGACGAGGAAGGCGACGACGGCGATGGCCACGGGACCGCGCATGAAGCCGAGCAGCGCGATGGAGCCGGCGGTGGCGGACTGGGCGATGAGAAGGGTCGGCCGTCTCCCGAGCCGGTCGGCCATCACCCCGCTCCCCAGCGCGGATACGACCCCGCCGAGCCCGTGCAGGGAGATGACGAGACCGGCGTACGAGGCCGAGTACCCGCGGTCGAGCGTGAGGTAGAGGGCCATGAACGTGGGGACGAAGGCGCCGAGCCGGTTCACGAGGGTGCTGATCCACAGCCACCAGAACTCCCGGGGCAGATCGGAGATGGTCTCCTGGACGGCGCGTTTCAGGGCGGCGAGTGGCATGAGCACTCCACGATAAGGCGGGTGCGTAAGTGGCTCAAGCGGTGAGTGCAACTGCGGGCATCCTGTCCGTGGAGGCCACTCAGCAACGGATGCCGTCAACCCGCTCACCCCCTGTGGTGGCCACGGGGAAAGCGGTCGGCAGCCTCACCGTGCCGGGCCGCCCGGGCGAGGGGAGCGTGCTGGCCACCGAAAGGGCGGGCAGGACATTCACGGGTACGACGACACTGTCCCCGTCGCGGGATGTCAGGCGACCTGGAGGCACCCGCCCTGTACGCGGGCCGGCCCGCGGGGCTCGTCGCCAACGCCGCACCGGCCGCCGACGTCATCACGGCGATCCTTGCCCGGGCCCGGCGGGCATTTCCCGACCCGGCCCAAGTCCCCGCTGCCCGCCTCCTCCGGCGACGTCGCGCGGGCCGGTCCGTACGCGAACCACGAGGATGACCAGGCCTGGGAGAGAAGCATTTTCCCCAACTGCATGCCGGGAAGTACCAACGGAACGCTGTGAAGCCCACGGTCGTCGTGGATTCCGCCGGGGGCAGCAGTTGTTCCGCGGCTCAGCCGAGCCGGCCATTCGGGCACAAGCCAGCGGTCCTCAGCAGCCGACTCCGTGTCCCGGATGGTGGCTTTCTCTCGTACAGGCCATAGCGGGGGGATGAGGGCCGGGAGTCAGGACTGCGCAGACGCTGTGGATGGTGCGGCGGCGAGCGGCGTGGCGGCCTCCCAGGCGAAGCCGTCCGGGTCGGTGAAGGGGCCGGCTGTGCCGCCGAGGGCGACGCGGTGTGATCCGGTGCCGTCGGCGGGGACGCCGAGGTCCTTGGCCAGGCCGCGCCGCTTGTACAGCGCCAGTTTGAGGGAACTGGACTCGTGGGAGGTGAACTCGGCGTACTTGCCACCGAAACTCCTGGCCACGGTCAGGCCCCGGTCGACGTAGAACTGCTTGCTGGCCTTCACGTCTTCGACTCCGAGCAGGAGGACGAACTCGTCGATCTCACGGGTGGCCGGACCGGTGTCCTTCTTCGCCGAGGTCGCGACTTTCCAGATCGCCCCGTCCGGCGCCTGGACGACGCCGCCGTAGCCCCACAGCGACTTCGCGGCGGGCTTCAGAACGGTGGCACCAGCGCCCACGGCGGCGGCGAGGAAGTTGTCGACGGTGGCCGGCTGGGAGACCGTGAGTGCCAGGGTGAAGCCCCGGAACCCGGTGGAGGGCGCCTCGGACTCCCGCAGGCGTATGTATGTGTCCACTCCGAAGGCGGCGTAGAAGCGGTGGGCGGCCTCCATATCGGCCACCTCAAGGGTGACGGAGGTGATGGAGGTGCTGGATGCGGCGGATGCGGTGTTTGCCATGGCCATTACGCTAGAGACTGCCCGGTGGCCGGGGCTTCTCGATTCCTGACCGGTCTTGTCACCTGTTTCGCCACGCACGCCGGCATCCCCTCCACCGCGACCACAGGCCCGGCACCACCGGCTTCACGTGTGGCACCGGCACCGTCGACCGCCGCGTCCGCCGCGCGGCGCCGGAAGACCCCGGGCGAGACGCCGACCAGCTCGGTGAAGCGGGTGGTGAACGTGCCCAGCGACGCGCAGCCGACTGCGAAGCAGACCTCGGTGACGCTGAGATCACCACGCCGCAGCAGCGCCGCGGCGCGTTCGATGCGACGCGTCATGAGGTACGCGTACGGTGACTCGCCATAGGCGGCCCGGAACTGCCGGCTGAGGTGCCCGGCGGACATGTTCACACCGCGGGCGAGCGCCTCCACGTTCAACGGCTGCGCGTACTCCTTGTCGATCCGGTCGCGGACGCGGCGCAGCCGCGCGAGATCGGTCAGGCGCTGCGCCTCGACGCGTGCGCGCCGCCATTCGGGCTGGCACATGGCTATCTCCACCCTCGACGATGTTGTCTTCTCTTCCATGGACGCCCATGAGCGACCGGCCGGTCGGGCCGACCAGCCGCGTGAGCAATTGCCGGGCAGCAGCGCATTCCACTGCACGCCCTCTCCAGTTGCGCGAAGCCACGGATGCAGGCGCGAGGGCGAGCCCGCAGGGGGGCCGCCTGTGGGGCAGTGCGCCGCGTGGTGTGCAGGTGGCCGCGTGCTGCCGTGCGAGCCCACACCGCGTCCACCTGCACGGTTCAGCGAAGCTCTTGGATGCGGACCAGGTTGCCCGCGGGGTCGCGGAACGCGCAGTCACGGATGCCGTACGGCTGCTCGGTCGGCTCCTGGACGACCTCGGTGTCACCGGCCTGCACCTTCTCGAAGGTGGCGTCGAGGTCCGGGGTGGCCAGCAGGATCCAGCCGTAGGTGCCCTTGGCCATCATCTCGGTGATGGTACGGCGCTCGTCCTCGGTGATGCCGGGGTCGGCAGCCGGCGGGGCCAGGAGAATGGAGGTGTCGGGCTGACCGGCCGGGCCGACCGTGATCCAGCGTGTTCTGCCCTGCCCGACGTCGCTGCGGACCTCGAAACCGAGGATGTCGCGGTAGAAGGCGAGCGACGCGTCAGGGTCGTCGTGCGGCAGGGAACTCGTATGAATGGTGATATCCATGGCGAGCAGGCTAGAACGGACTCTGCGTCCGGTGCTTCTCGGTTCCTGCTCGATCCGGCAACGCTCGGATCTTCGCGTGCGCTGGCGCAGGAAGATGGGGCCTGGAACCAGGGGCCAGGCCGCCGACCACCAGCACCGCGGCTCCAAGGCAGCGGGCCGGCCGCGCTCGACCGCCTCAGCTTGTCATTCAACGAAGCGGGGCCCTGGGCTGCCGCCCCGACGGTGCAGGAGCCGTGGAAGCGGCCGCCGCGTACCGCTTCCGTCCGTGCCCTGCCGTGCCTTCATGATGGGCGATTGCGCTGGTCGTCGAGCCGGGCACCTGCGCCTCGTACACCCGGGCCAGCATCGTGCCGAAAAGCGCCGTGCCCAGGGCGCTGCTCAGTGTCTGGAAGAACCGGGTGGAGGTGGTGGCCACGCCCAGGTGGTGCGTGGGGGCGGTCTCCTGGCCGAGGAGTTGCGCCGACCGGGGGAGTCCGCCGTGGCGGCCGTACACCGGCAGTTCCTCGAGCAGCTGGCAGCCCGGGACGCGTCGATCGGAATGAGCCCCGACCCGCTGAACGTGCGTGTACGCGAACTGATTCTGGCGACACCGGCGCTGCTGACTCGAACGTACGCCTGGAGCACCCGGGGCACGCAACTGCTCGCGCACGAGCTCATAGCCGAGGCGGACGGGGAGCGAAGCAGTCCGGACGAGGCGGTCGCGCGCTGCGCGGCCATGCAGATCGCCGCGGCCCGCACCTCCCTCCACGACGAGATCCACAGGCGCCGGATCAAGGGCGAGGGCGTCGACGAGATCTACCCGACCATGGTCACCCTCGCTCAGAAGGTCTTCGGGCTGGTGGAGAACGGGCTGGGCGAGTACGCGGTCCGTCGATAGCGGCCGAAGAGCCGGGCCGCGACGCGCCGGCGATCGGAGCGCCACGACCCTCGTTAGCCGACAACGTCGTAAGCGGTCGCTGTCGGTCGAAGGCGCCGGTCTCCCGACCGGGTGCGCGCCCGCCGGTGGGTGTCGAGCGAACCCCTGGCACACGCGGGGCTTGAAGTCGCCGGCGATCGTCACGGACCGGCGCGCGGTGGTGCAGACCGCGTGGAGGCCATCCAGCGCGCTCAGGTCCGCGCGAGAAAAGAAGCGCGATCGCCGAAGCTCTGTCGTGTCATGAGGTTCGAGAATCGGTGCCCGGACATGCGATGGCTGAACGCGTCGCGGAACCGGGCCTCGTCCCCGCCACGATCCCGACAGCTTCGGCATGGGCTGGGGGCGGGCATCGACTCCGTGCCCTCGACGTGGGTTCGCAACTCGACCGCTGCCTGTGTGGCGGTCGAGGTGGTCACGACGCGGACGACTCGGCAGGAGGCCGTCTGTGGACGACGTCAGTGTGGCCGCGGTCACGTGCCCAGGGAAATCGGCACGCTACGTGGACGGAGAGATCAGCGGTTTCGCGATCACGTGAAGCTCACGAGTCTTTTCCTGGGCTTCGACAATCCAAGGTGCCAACACGTCCTCTCGTAGGACTCGCCCGAAGTGGTCACAGGCCATGCCAGGGTCCCCCCTGAGGGCCGCTGCGGTCCCGGGCGTTCGATGCTGTCCCGGAGGAATCCCCGCCGCACCGGCCTGGACGTCACCTATCGGGCCACGTTCGGCAGAGCCTGGAACCTCGCCCTCAGCGCGGTCACGTTCGCAGCGGCCTGTCGGCCGAGGACGAGCGCCAGCGGCTGAACTGGTCCTCGGTGCGGAGCCGGCGAGGTCCGGGCGCCGCGCCGTGGCTACTCGGCAGACACCCCTTGTCGTGGAGCTCCACATGGCCGTGGCAGAGGGCCGGCCCTCCCTCTGACGGGGGGCGGTCATCCCTCGACAGAGGGATGACGCAGACCGCTCCCGCTGGCGATTACTTCCGGGCCGGGGAAAGCCAGGATCGGTGATGCACCCACCGAGTTCCCCACCGGTCAAGGAGACTTCGCAATGCATACGCGCATCGCCTTCCTCGGCGCACCGCTGCTCACTCTCGCCTACGGTGTCATCCGTATCCTCGACGGGCTCGACGGCCAGCGCGGTCCCGGGTTGGCCTGGACCGCTGGTCATCTGGTCTTCATCGGCGCCATGGCCCTGTTCATCGTCGCCTTCGCGCAGATGCGACAGGGTGCGGGCCGAAATATGCTGTCGACCGTGCTTGCCGTGCTGGGCAGCATCGGCGCTGTCGCCCTTTCCATCCAGTTCGGCATCGACATCATCGCCGGCGCCCTGACTCACGACGCTCTCTCCATGAGCATCAAGACCGCTGAGCTCAGAGAGGCTTCCCATACCGCTCTGCTGGCGTACGACGTCGGTCCGTACCTCTTCTACGTGAGCCAGGTGGCGATCGTGGCCCAACTTGCCGTCATGCGCCGCATCAAGGCGTGGACGCCGTTCCTTGTCCTGATCGATATGATCATGCCGTTCGTCGACAAGGACTTGATCCCGGTCGGCGCCGTGGTTCTGCTCATCTCCTTCGCCTCCATCTCCCAACGCCTTTCCGAAGGCTCGTGCTCCCCTGAGCCCGTCATGTCCCCCAGGGCCTCCTGAGCCGCCAGGGTCTCCGCACCCCCTGCTCGCCTCGCACAGGAAGAGGCGTCCCCAAGGCCGAGTACCGTCTGAGAGCTCCAGGCCGGAGAAGAGAGTTGGAGTCCGTGTCCCCGCTGCTGATACTGGAGCCCGCCCGTAGGCGGCTGCTCACCCTGCCTGCCGCCTGGCGCGATGCGGCGCTCGTTCTCCTTGTGGTGGTAGTGCAGTTGTGGCCCTTCTACTCCCGCAGTGGGCCTGCGGGGAATCCCTGGCACTGGTGGGGATACCTAGTCGTGGTCGCCTCCGCACTTCCTCTGCTGTGGTCTCGGCGCGCTCCGATGGTCGCGCTGATGACGAGTCTCGCCGCGACGTCCTGCTACGACCTGGCCGAGCATGTGCCCGCACAACCGATCTGGTACGGCGGACTCGTCGCGCTCTACTGGGTCGCCGACCGTTCCGGCAGGCGGCAGCGGTGGGCCATGCTCGTCGTGACGGTCGGGGGCAGCCTGCTGATCGGGTCATCGGAGACCGCGCTGCGCAGTGGGGTGCTCTTCGTTGCCGCCTACGCGATCGGCCGGGCTTCCGCCACCTCCCGTGCCCACACCGCGACACTGCGGGAACGCACCGCCCGGTTGGAGTACGAGCGACACGTCGAGGCGGAGCGGGCCGCGGAGCGAGAACGGGCCCGGATCGCCCGCGACATGCACGACATCCTTTCGCATGCGGTCGCGGTGATGGTGATCCAGGCAGAGGCCGGACCGGTGGTGGTCAGGAGCAGTCCGGAGCGCGCCGAGGCAGCGTTCGATGCCATCTCCGCGGCGGGACGTGAGGCGATGGCCCAACTCCGGCGCATCCTCGACGTCTTGAGGGCCGACGAGGACCCGCTCGCCCCGCAGCCGGCGCTCGAGGACCTTCCCACTCTCGCGGACCAGGCATGCGGTGCCGGGCTGACCGTGACATACGCTGCTGTGGGCGAGCCGCAGCCGGTGCTGCCCGATATCGGGATCGCCGCATACCGGATTGTCCAGGAAGCGGTCACCAACGTCGTCAAGCATGCGGGCGCCAGCCGTGCGGCCATCCGGCTGGACTGGCAGAAGCGGGGGATACTGATGATCGACATCGTCGATGACGGCCGAAGTGGGACGGCTGCAGAGGGGACAGAGGGCGGCGTCGCCGGACCGGCGCTGCCCTCGGGCGGTAACGGCCTGATCGGGATCCGCGAGCGCGCCGCCGCCTGCGGCGGGAGCGCGCAGGCGGGCCCACGTGCGGACGGTCCCGGCTTTCGGGTCCGCGTCCAGCTGCCGCTCACGCCACAGCGGGTGTCGGCATGACGCTTCGGCTCGTCGTCGCCGACGACCAGGAATTGGTCCGCGCCGGATTCAGCATGATCCTCGACGCGCAACCAGACTTCGAGGTGGTCGCCGAGGCGAACAACGGCCTCGAGGCGGTCGAGGCAGTCCGGACCCACCGGCCCGACCTGCTGCTGCTGGACATACGGATGCCCAAGATGGACGGCATCGAGGCGGCCCGTATCGTCTGTGCCGAGACCGACTGCCGGGTCCTCATCCTGACCACCTTCGGCCTGGACGACTACGTCTACGAGGCGCTGCGCGCAGGCGCGAGCGGCTTCCTCCTCAAGGATGTCCGTCGTGACGACCTCGTCCAGGCGGTGCGGGTGGTGGCCGCTGGCGAGTCCCTGCTGGCTCCCTCGATCACCAGCATGTTGATCGCGCGATTCGCGGCGGAGACGACTGGCCCCAGGGCGACGCTGTCGGCCGATCGGCTGGCCGCCCTGACCGCCCGCGAGCAGGAGACCCTGAAACTGATCTCCCGCGGTTTGGCCAACGCGGAGATCGCCGCCGCCATGGTGATCAGCGAACACACCGTCAAGACACATGTCAGCAGCGTGCTTGCCAAGCTCGGGTTGCGTGACCGGATCCAGGCGGTCATCGCCGCCTACGAAACCGGCTTGGCGGTCCCCGGCCGATCCGAATGATGCAACGCGAGACCCCGCAGATCGACACATCGGCGTCGAGACCGGCAGGGAAGGCCGTCGGGCGGAGGCCTGCCGCACGGCCCAGGAGCAGGCCGGCGGACGTAGCAGCCGGGACGGAGTGCTGCTCTTGAAGACTTTCCCGGTCGCGCACCCCGAAGGCGCGGTGGAGCCGACCGGCCACGGGCGACCAACCTGCCCGCCACCACGCCGATCGCCGGCCTGGTGCGGTGGGCGAAGATGCGCCGGCGAGTCGGACACGACTACCGCGAGCTCAAGTACGGCCTGGCCTGAACCACTTCGAGGACCGTACGTGGCGCGGCTGGCACCACGCAGAAGTCTTCGGGATCCCCGTCAGCCGCGGCACTGTACTGCGGCTGGTCGACGGCCTTCCAGAGTCACAGCCACGGACTCCGCGGGTAGTTGGTGTCGACGAATACGCGATGCGCAAGGACCGGGTCCATGGGACTGTACTGGTCGACGTGGAGACCGGTCGGCCAGTGGACCTGCTTCCTGATCGTGAAGCGACAACGCTCGCAGCCTGGCTCAGCAAACGTCCGGGGATCGAGGTGATCTGCCGCGACCGGGCCCCGTTCTTCGCCGAAGGCGCCCGCTTCGGGGCACCGACAGCTGTGCAGGTCGCCGACCGTTCCCACCTCTGGCACAACCTCGGCGAGGCCGCCGAGCGATGTGTATCGCGGCATCGGTCCTGCCTGAGGGCACCGTTCACCCTGCCGAGGCAGAAGCCCGCCAAGGCGCCTCAGGAGGCCGATGGATCGATCACAACACCGTGGCCAACAGGGCACCGGTTCGCCGACCGCACCCGCGAGGAAGCACGCAACCGTCCACGCGCTGCTGTCCAAGGGCTACAGCAGACGAGCCATCGGCCGCCACCTCCACATGACCCACCGGGCAGTCAAGCGCCTCGCCGACGCTGCAGGCCCGGAAGACCTGTTTCAAGGCCAATGGCAAAACCGACCCACGAAGCTCGACGACTGCAAGCCCTACCTGCACGAACGATGGGCCGAGGGCTGGACGAATGCGTGGGTCCTCTGGGAGGAGATCAAATCTCACGGGTACGCCGGCGGATACGGAACCGTACGTGCTTACCTCCGCCCCTTCCGCGGATCCACACCGACGGACGCTCGCCCACCAACTCCTCGGACCGTCACGAAGTGGATCCTGACCCGCCCCAGGCTCTCCAGGAGAATGACCGCCTCAAACTCAAGTCCGTCTTGGTGCACTGTCCTGAACTGGAGGCTCTGGCCAGGCATATTCGTGCCTTCGCGCAGATTCTCACCCAGCTCCAGGGCGACCGGCTCCTCGAATGGCTCACGGCAGTCCGAGCCGATGGCTTGCCCAGCATGCACACCTTCGTGAACGGCCTCGAACGTGACCTCAACGCTGTCATCGCGGGCCTCACCCTGCCCTGGAACTCGAGAATCGTCGAAGGCCATGTCAACCGCATCAAAATGATCAAGCACCAGATGTACGGCCGCGCTGGCTTCCGCCTTCTTCGGAAGGGAGTCCTGTTGTCGTGACGGAAGAACCGCGACTCGTGAAACAGTCACTGGTGCCTGACCCTGGGATGGGCCGGGCAGCTTCGGAAGTCAAAGCTGCTGATCCAGACGCACGTTCATTGGGCTGAGGCCCGCAGCTTGGTAGAACGCACGAGCGCCCTCGTTGAAGTACCAGACGTCTGTGACGAGCCGCTGGCAGCCTGCCGCGCGTCACTTCACGTACGGCTTCGAGCAGTGCTGTGCCGACACCACTGCGGGCAGCATCGGGGACTACGGCGATTTGATCCAGAGACACGATGACTTCTGAGTGCTCCAGAGCACTGCCGGGGCGGTCTTTGACGCGGGCGAGGGCGTATCCGAGGGCTTCACCTTCAGCCCCATCAGCCAGGAGCACGGTAACTGATGAATCAGCTATTCGAGCGCGGAAGAAGCCTTCGACGGCACCTAGTGTTCTGACCGGGAAGGTTCACCGGTTCGGATGCCTTACAGGTTGTTCGCATAGAAGCTGGTGAGTCGTTCGACCGCAGCGTCGACGTATGCGGGTTCGTCGTACATCTCGTAGTGGCCGGCGCCGTCGATCACCATGAGGTCGACGGGGTTGGGGGCCAGCTTCCACAGCTGCATGCCGGTGTCGTAGGAGCCGGTGTTGCCGATGCGTCCGGCGAGGATGACCTGGAGTGGCTGGGTCATGAGCTGATCGGCCAGGTGGAACGCGTCGTAGCCCAGCAGGAGGGAGTCGCTGCGCAAGAGGCGCCGGTTCGTGGAGTGTTCGTTACCGCCGCGCTCGGTGCGGTAGTAGGTGACGGCCTGAGTGGTGTCGATGTCGGTCAGGCCCGCTGCCGTGGCGTCCTCGAGGGTGTCGGGCAGCCAGTTCACGCGGGTCGTCTCGCCCGAGCGGGCCTCTTCGGTACGTGCGTCCGCGAGGGCGTCGAGTGCTGCGGCCGGGCCGTCGGGCTGGAAGCTGCGGAATGAGGCGCCGATGTTGCCGGGGACGACCGTGCCGACCACTTTGATGCGGCGGTCCGTGCGGGCGGTGTGCACGGCGTAGCCGCCACCGGCGCAGATGCCGAGGACGCCGATGCGCTGCGGGTCGATGCCGGGAGTCGTGGTGAGCACGTCGATGGCGTAGGAGATGTCCTCACCTCGGCGGTAGGGGTCTTCGAGGTCGCGGGGCTCGCCTCCGCTCTGGCCCTGATGGGCGGGGTCGAAGACGAGCGCCGCGATGCCGCGGGCGGCGAGACGGGAGGCGTAGTTGGCGCCGATCTGCTCCTTCACGCTGCTGCCTGGGGTGGAGAGCACCACGGCGCGCAGCGGTGCGCTGCTGTCGGCGTTGTCGGGCAGGTGGAGGTCCGCGGCGAGGTTGATGGGACCGCGCGGGATTGTGAGGTGCTGAAGCATGCCTGGCTTCCTTCGTGAGATTGTTGTTCCATAGAAATCCAGTACAAAACAATATTTTGTACGACCTGAAACTAATACGAAACTGTACCACCTGGATGGAGGGTCGATGTCAGTCGACGGGGCGCAGCTGTGGACGCTGAACCAGCGGCTGCTGGGTGTTGTGATGGATGCATGCACGGGGGAGCTGGCCGAGCTCGGGTTGGAGACGAAGGAGTTCTTCGTCCTGGCCGAGGTGGAGGCATCGCCGTACCCGGCTGAGATCGCGACTGCGCTGCTGCTGCCCAAGGCGAGCGTGACGGTCTACGTTCGCAACCTCGTCGGCAAGGGCTTTGTCCGCCGCGAGATCGACGAGGCGGACTTGCGGCGTCATCGGCTCGTACTGACCGCTGAGGGCACGCAAGCACGCGATCGAGCACTTGCAGCTCTCGCGGCGGAGTACGACCGCAGGTTGGCGAGGGTCACCCCCCAGGACCGCGTTGAGCTGCAACGCATCCTCAAAGCGATGCTCGCCTCGCCCGCGTCAGGCCGTATGCGCGAGTGATTCGTCTGTCCGGTGCTCTGCTGCACGTTCGGGCCGCGACCGCATGGATTCGTCAGATCGTTCAGGTTGCGACGGCAAGGGGATGCCCGCCCCAGCGGATGCCTTTCTCGCTTCGGACGCGGGCACGTTCGCGACGCTGCGCCGCGAGGATGTCGGGGTGGCGGATGTTGGTGTTTCGCCAGCGCAGGTAGGCGTGCAGGGCCCGGGTCTGCACGCTGTGGTTGCGGTGGTTGGCGTTGGCGATCGTGAACTGCCGCAGTGGCCCGAAATGGGCTTCGATCGGGTTGGCCCAGGAGGCGTAGGTCGGGGTGAAGCACAGCTCGACGCGGTTCTTCTTCGCCCAGCGGCGGATCTTGTCGCCCTTGTGGGCGGACAGGTTGTCCAGGATGACGTAGATCGGGGCGCCGTCCGCGCGCGGCCCGGATCGACCTCAGTGCGGCCAGGGTGTTCACCGCACCCTTCTTGCGGCGGTTGACGCCCCACAGCCGGTCGTCGCCGGCGGAATAGCAGCCGTGGAAGTACCGCACCCCGTGGGTGCGGTGGTAGGTCGCGGGATGGCGCTCGGGGTGACCGGCGGGAGCCCAGCCGGCCCCGGCGGTGGGGCGGATGCCGAGCGGCCCGAACTCGTCGAACGCGAACACGCGGTCCGCGAAGCGTTCCAGCACCTCCTCGATGCGGTCCAGCTTGGCGTCACGCTCGGGGTCGGGCGACTCCTTCCAGGTTTTGGTGCGCTGGAAGGTGATGCCGCGGCGGGCGAGCAGGCACCGTAACGCCTCGCGGTCGATCCGGATCACACGGCCGTGCACCTTCCGCAGGTAGGCGGCGAGTTTACGGATCGACCAGCGGGTGAAGGGTTGGCCGACCTTGGTCGGGCGGGTGGTGGCCGTCTGGACGACGAAGCCCTCGTCGTCAGGACTGAGCAAGCGGGGACGGCCTCCCGCCCAGCGAGGGTCCAGGCAGGCCAGGCCGATCTCGTTGAACCGGTGGATCACGTCGCGAACGGTGTCCTCGTCAGCCTGAACCAGCTTCGCGATCACCGGGACCCGGTTTCCGCCGGCCGAGGCCAACAGCATCATCGCGCGCCGGTATCGCACCGAGCTGGTGCTGCCCCGGCGCACGATCTGCTGCAGCTTCTGCCCCTCCTGGTCGGTCAATCTGCGCACACGGACAGGCTCAGCCACCACACCCCCAACGGTTGAGTCGGACGTCTCCGGACATCCAACCGCTGGAACCACCGACCCGGCGAACCTTCTCGGTCAGAGCACTAGCTCCGGGGAAACAAGGAACAGGTCGGGACGGTGCCGGTTATGCAGGTCATGAACGATTTGGTTGAGGGATGCCAGCAAGGCAGCATCATCTGAAGAAGCGGTACGAATCTGGATCATGTCGCCATGCTGGCCGGTTGCCTCTGCCCCTGCCACACGTTTTGGAGTAGCCCAGCGCGGGTCGGCCGAGACGAGCACACGGAGAGTGATCGACCACAGAAATTGATCCAGAACCTGAGTTTGGGAGGCGTCGGCGGTGCGTCGTGTTCGATGTTCGTGAGAAGCGGCGGCGTCTGTGCACCCCGCCGTCGCGGAGCCGCCACTTGGGAAGTCGCGCCGACACCCCGAGCAGCTCTGGGCGGTGCCCCGGGACGTCCGGCCCGGCCACGGAGGCTCCGCAATAACCCGGTGGCCGGGCGAGGCGGCCACTGCTACATTTCCGGAAGGCCGTGCAACAGATCGAGGAGGTGGTTCCCGTGGACGCAGTATCGACATGGGTGCTCCTCTCCGGGGTCACGGTCGGGCGATAGGCAGGTCGTCCGGGAGCGCCGTTCCAGTGCACTCCCGAAAGGCACGACCATGCATGTCACTTCCGAGCAGCTCCTCGACGGCGGCGTCCTCGAACGCGAATTCACCCTCGACGAAATCCCCGGTCTTTTGTGGACCCCCGCATCGGCATCCGCACCGGTGCCGCTGATCCTGCTCGGCCACCCTCCCCTCGGGCTGCGCAAGATGTATCCCCGATTGGTGGCCCGGGCCCAGCGCTCCGCGGCGGAGGGTCTCGCCACGGCCACCATCGAGCTCCCCGGAACCGGTGACCGGCCTCGTTGGCCCGCCGCCGAGCAGGCCCGCGCCGACCTGCGGCGGGCGAGGGAAGCCGGTGAGCCGGTCAGTGACGAGCTCGTCGACGCCCTCATCCTCCCGCTGGTCGAAAGAGCAGTCCCGGAGTGGCAGGCCGCCCTGGATGCCCTCCTTCCGCTGCCCGGGATCGGCGGCCCGGTGGGGTATTCGGGGGGAGTGATCTCCATCGGCATCCGGCTGGCGGTGGTAGAGCCGCGCATCGTGGCCGCCGGTCTCTTCGCCGGGAGTTTCGTACCTCGCGCCATGTTCGAGGAGGCCCGGCAGGTCACCATCCCACTGCACGTCCTGCTGCAGTGGGACGACGAAGGGAACGACCGGCAGGCGGCCCTGGACCTGTTCGACGCCTTCAGCTCCAAGGAGAAGTCCCTGCACGCGAACATGGGCGGGCACACCGGCGTCCCGCAGTCCGCGTCGGACGCCGCGGCCCAGTTCTTCGCCCGACATCTGAAGTGAGGCCGACCGTCACACCGGCGGCAGGCGGTAGCTGAGGTCGGCCGGCATGCCGCTCATCGATGGGCAGGCCCCGGCTTCCGCAGCTCCACACCGTGGGCCCTGCCGAACTTTCGGAGGGGCCCTTGCTGCCTGAGGTCATGAACTGTTCGATTTCTGTAGAACTTCACGTGCTGCCTTGCGTTTGGCGCCAAGTGGTCCGAAACGTGAACGCGCCGACTTGCTTGTCTCACAGCCGCTTCATAAGTGCAGCCGATATGAAGCGGAGCGTGAGGCTGTGCAGCGAAATCTGCGGGCCTCCAGGTATCCAGCGCACCGCCCGCTGTGCGGGAATCCCCGGAAGTTCACGTCACGGTCAGCCGGGCCTGGGTGGAGCTGGTGGCCCCATCATGCGGCCGAGCACAGGCAGCGGGACTTCGCTGCTTTCGCGGACGGCATCCCGCGCCGGTCGACAAGCCCACGCAGGGCCTCGTCCCGCCCCGTCTCGTCCTGCCGTGTCCGGCATCTTCCGCGCCCATCCCGGCGCCTTGCCCGGCTTCCTTGTGAGGCGATGTCGTTTGCATGGTGGTGACGCCATGTCGGCTGCGGACGGTTGGGGGGAGCGCCGGATGTCGGGGCTCTTTATGGGCTGCTAGTACTCCAGTACGACTTCGCGATCTTCCGGCAGAGTGACGGCTCCCGGACCGCGAGTTCAGCCTGACAACGAGGCCGGGCGGCTCAAATGTGCGCCTACTGACAAGATGATGCGGTGAAAATGGCGCAGTACGAAAACGTCCCCGTCGTACGTCCCATCACCGACGCCGACATCCCTACCTCGGTCGACACACTTGCCCGAGCCTTCGCCGAGTACCCCTTCACCGGCACGTGATCGCCGCGGAAGGCCATGAGGAACGGGCCCGGCGCTTCCAGGAAATCTGTCTTACCCGCATCGGCATGGTATACGGCCGCGTGTGGGTCGCGGGCGAGGGGCGCGCTGTCGCCGTGTGGGCCACTCCAGACGAGATCCCTTTCCCGCTTTCGCCGAGGTCGGCCCGGTGCTCGACGAGTTGTCCGGCGACCGGCAAGTCGCCTACGAATCTGCAGAGCAGGCCGTTGCTCCGTACCGGCCGCAGGAGCCGACGCGGTTCCGCCGTCTCTCCCGAGGCGCAGGGGGAGGGCCTTGGCAGCGCGGTGCTGGTTCCCGGCATCGAGGAGGCAGGACACGCCGGGTATCCGGCGTTCCTGGAGACCTCCAGTGAGAGGAACGTGCGGTTCTACGAGCGGCCCGGCTTCCGGGGCACGGCTGCTGTCACCCTCCCCGACGGCGGCCCCCACACATGTGCATGCGTAAGGACCCGCGCTGGCAGCTGGCCGAACAGGCGGCCCATACCCGGCCCGGGCCGATGCAGCGTCTGCTGCGCTACGCCCGCTGGGACGCCGATGCCGTCCGCGACGGCCTGCCTACGCCGCTGAACAGCTCGGCACTGACGGCGGCGTTCTCGTTGTCGACGAGACCGGCTTCCTGAAGAAGGACCGACGTCCTTACGGTGACGCGCTCGACGTAGGCATCGGTGATCTTCCGTGGGACACCGGGCCGTGGCTCGTCGCACAACCGTCCGGTCACTCCGAAGGGGCTGTCGAGGTGACGATGACCGCCGGGCAGCTGGGTGGTGACGCTGCTGTGCCAGCCCCTTCTCGTACGGGTCGTCGACGGAAGCGGCGGTAGCGAACGGCGCCGGATCGGAGCCCTTGCGCCGGCGCGTGATCAGCCGTGTCCGTCTCTTCCCGAACCGACTTGCCTGGCGCGCCGCCCGTGCCACCCAGGTGTGTCGCACCCGTGTGTCGAGCCTGGTGGGAGGCCCCTCGGCGGTCCCTCGGCGACCTGCTGCTGTTCACCGGCTCGGTCAGGTGCTTGCGGTCTCATCCGGGTGGAGGGCGTCGAGGATGAGGGTGAGACCGAAGGCGAACTCGTCGGCGTGGTCATAGCCGGGCTTGAGTACGTGCTCGGTGGCCAGCTCGGCGAGGTGGGGGTAGGTATCGGCGGGCATGTCGCGCAGGATGGCGCCTGCGACCTCGTCCTGCTCTGCCGCGCCTGTGAAAGGCAGGCTCAACTCCTGGAGCACGAAGCCGTACAGGTAGCTGTCGATCAGCGAGACGGCGTGTGCGGCCATCGGGACGGAGAAGCCTCCCGAGCGCAAGGCTCCGATGACGGCGTCGTGGTGGCGCAGGGTCCCGGGGCCGGGCTGGGAACGGGAGTCCATGAGGCCGATGGCCCACGGATGGCGCCGGAGGACGGCGCGGGCGGATGCCGTGCGGTGGCGCATGGCACTTTTCCAGTCCATGTCGCGCGGTGGCAGGTCGATCTCGCCGAACACGGCGTCCACCATGCCGTCGAGGATGTCCTCCCGGCCCGCCACGTGGTGGTAGAGCGACATCGCCTCGACTCCCAGGGGCTCGGCGATGGCCCGCATGGTGAGCGCGGCCGACCCCTTCTCGTCCGCGACCGCCACAGCCGTACGGATCACGCGTTCGCGACTGAGCGGGGCGCGTGCCAATGCTCCGCGCCGGCCCTTGCCTGACTTGCCCATCCGCCCTCCTTCTCGGCTTCCCTTGACTGCCTTACGGTATAAGGCTAGCTTGCCTTACAACATAAGGTGGTCACGTCGGCGAAGGGGCTGCGGCCATGGGCACGGACAGCGTGAAAAAGGTCTGCATCGTCGGGGCGTCCGGGAAGCTCGGCCAGTACATGGTCCGGCACGCACTGGAGCGCGGCTACGAGGTGGTCGGTGTGTGCCGGGAGCGCAGTGTGCCGAAACTGGCCGCGTTCGAAGCCCGGATGGCCATCGTCCCCGGACCCACGAACGATCCTGAGGTGATCCGGCGGGCGGTCGCAGGGTGCGACGGGGTGCTGACGGTTCTGGTGCCCTGGGGCGTACAGCAGTACGCATCGGGCACGGCGCAGGCGGTGCTCGACAACGCGCGGCCGGACGCACGCCTGGTCTTCTCCTGCGGCTGGCACATCACGCGCGACGGCATGGACAGGTACTCACGGATGTTCACCATGGGCGTTCGGGCCGCCGCCGTGCTCGGCAAGCTCGTCCGCGCCGTCGAGATCGACGACCAGGTGGAGGCGTGCCGCCGGGTCTTCGCCAGCGACGTACGGTGGACCGTGGTGCGCGGCAGCAGTCTGGAGGAGGGGGAAAGCCAGGGCCTGCCCATGTGGAGCAGCCATGTAGGCGACCCGGTACTGGCCAGCAACCTGACGCGCCGGGTGGACTTCGCACTGTTCATGGTGGAAGCGCTCACCAACGACGCGCTCGTCCAGCAGGCCCCCGCGATCGTCGGTTGCCGGACCCCCAGCGCCCTCGCCCACACCGACGCCCAACACGACCACGCCTAGCTGATTGAGTCCGATGTTTTCAGTGGTCGTAGGCGATCAGGGATCGTTTGGTCTTGGCGCCGGTGGTCCAGTTGTGCCAGATGCCGGCTGCGAGGGTGAGGAGTCGTTGGCCGGTGCGGGCGAAGACCCCGGCCGGGGTTCTGGCTCCGTGCTGTTCGAGGCTGAGCTGGCCTTTGAGGGTGTCGATGACGGCTCCGATCCATGGCGGACGCGGGTGGTCTTCCCGTGCCGGACCGGCTCGTCCTCGCGGGCATGCCTTCCGCGGTGGTGACCAGGTAGAGCCGCAGTCCTCAGAAGAAGCGCGAGTGGCTGCGGCAGTAGCCGTATCCGGCGTGCCTGGCAAGGTCGGAGCGTTTGACGGTCTCGGGGGAGGCCGCGCACGGCAGTGGGTCGGAGTCGATCAGCCGCAGGTCGTCGTGCCAGGTGGGCACCTGGCGGGCGAGCATCCGATGGTGTGGCTGATCAGCGGTCCGGCTGCGTTGAGGCGCTTGTTGTAGGCGGATTGCCGGGGCAGGTAGCGGAAGAGGTGGGCGAGCCTGGCGTGGGCGAAGCGGATCCAGTGCCGGGCCGAGGGGAACCCGAGCAGGACTTGTGCGACCGCCAGGCACAGCAGTTCGCTGTCGGTGAGTTTCGGGGGTCGCCCGATCCGGCGACGAGGGGCCACATGGTCGTCGATGAACACGTAGAGTGCCGCGAAGGGCGTCCAGGTTCGAGGTCACACTCAGACCAACGGGCGCCCTTCGCCATGGTCGCGGCCAGCACAAACATCGGACTCATTCATCTAGCACGAAACAACGGCAGCGCCTCCCGTGTTGCCGGGAGGCGCTGCCCCATCTCCGGCGGCTTCCGCGCTTCCTGGCGCCTCCACGTCACCGCCCCAATACGGTCTGCTGGCATGGCGGAACGGGCTGGCGGCCGAAGGGTGCTGCCCCTTCTTCGTACCCGTGGTGGTGACGAGCCGCTCGGCGATGTCGCGCAAGCTCCGCTCTTGGTCGCGCACGTGGAAAGCCACGGACAGCATGTCGTCGTCGGTGACGCCCGCGCCGCCGATGGTCTTGCCGCACTTCCGTGCACCCACGCGCCCTTCGAGGGTGCGGTCGCGGATGTACTCGCGCTCCATGCCCGACATCGCCGCGATCACGGTGCACACGATTCCGGACGGGTCGTGTGAGCCCTTCAGCTCCCCGGTGAGGAACTCCAGCCCGACGTCGCTCGCCTTCAGCTGTGCGGCGAGCTTGGCGAGTTCGATGCAGCGGCCGAGCCGTTTGCGTTCGTGGACGACGAGGGTGACGCGTACGCCGGAGGCGCGGATCTCCCCGGCGAGCTTCACAGCGGCCTCCAACTCGGGGCGCCGCGTGGCGCGGGTGGAGATCTTCTCCGAGAAGACCCGGGTGACTCCGGCCTCGCCGAGGGAGTCGAGCTGTGCGTGGAGGGACTGCCGGGTGGTCGAGGCACGGGCGTAGCCGAGGCGGACGTGTCCGACCGGTTCGGCGCCGGCGCTCACCGGCCGGGGCAGCTCGGTCCACACCGAGCCCGGCTTGCGTACAGCCGGGGTCGGAACGCTTGAGTGCCTTGGCGAGCTGGGGCACAAGCCGGAAGCGAGCGGTGTGGTGCTGGAGGGCCACCTTGCCCATGCCGGTCCGGCACGGCGATCCCGCCGGCGCGGCGCAGGCGGACATCGGGCAGTCGCGCGGTTCCACGCGCTTGAAGCCGTCGCTCACGCCCAGGAGCGTCACCTGAGGGTGTTTCAGCAGCCCAGTTGATTGCAACGACTCATGAAACATGATCGTCGCAGGCGGGACGCCGGGCGGGCGGCTGTACCACGAGCGACCATCCATGAAACGGGCTGGCGCTGTCTGCAACCAGGTCAATCCGTTCCGGGGCCAGGATCGCTTGCGGGTGGTTCGGGCAGCCAGTCGCGAGCCGGGTCGTACTCCAGCCACCGCCTGCGCCCGGCTGCTTCCGCGCAGGCGGCAGCAAGGCTGGTCAGTCCCGGGTGCACGTTGCCGGTCCGCCACAGCAGTGACCAGGCGTACAGCGGCGTGGGATCGACCAGGGGGACGGAACTCAGTCCGGGGACCTCCGGCAGTGGCACATCCGCAGGTACCAGCGAGAAGCGTCGCGGCTCTTCCGTCATCTCGGCAAGGAAGTGGGCAAGCCCCAGGTTGACTCTCGTCGCCGTGTTCTCGATGCCGAACCGGTCGGCGAACCGGTCGAGGAAGTCGAGCCGGTGCAGCGGGCCGGGCGACCACAGCACGCTGCCGCGCAACTGGTCCGGCCGCAGCGCCGGTTCGGCTGCGAGCGGATGGTCCTCGCTCAGGATGGCATCCACCGGCTCGAGGCGGACGAGGCGGTGGGCAAGGCCGACGGGCAGCGGGGGGTGGACGCGACCGAAGGCCGCGTCAATGTCGCCGCGCAGCAGTGCCGTCGTCACCGACGGCAGATCACGCCCGTGCCCCAACGTCAGCTCTCCGGCCCGTCCGGCGACCTGGGCCAGCGTCCGCATCGGCGCGTAGAGGTGACCCCAGACGTCTACACGCAAGGGATCATCTGTGCCGACCGCTGCCGCGACAGCGGCATCGGCGGCGGCCACGACCTGCCGGGCCGGTAGGAGGAAACGCTGCCCGGCCTCGGAGAGGTGCACGCCGTTGCCGCCGCGCCGGAACAGTTCGGTACCGAGCAGGGATTCCAGCCGCGCGATCCTCTTGGACAGTGCCTGCTGGGAGACGGCGAGGGTTGCGGCCGCCCGTCCGAAGTGCAGTTCTTCGGCGGTGCGCACGAAGGCACGTACCTGCGCCACGTCGAGATCCATGGCTCCCACCATAGGTGACAACCAAACGTTGTCGGCTGTGCTCGTTCGTTGTTGGATCGCGGGGCAGCCGCGGGGGTTGCATCCTGCCCATGCAAAGACTGATTCCCACAGGGAAAGCGGCGCGCCCGGTCGCCTTCGCCGAGGTCCCCCAGCCGGTGCCGGAGCCCGGTGAGGCCCTGATCAAGGTCGAGGCGATCGCACTGAACCGGGGCGAGACCTTCCTCCTCGAACGTCCCACGCCAGGGCTGCTGCCCGGCAAGGACATTGCAGGGCTCGTCGTACAGGCGGCGGCCGACGGCTCCGGCCCCGGCATCGGCACCCGCGTGGTCGGGCACCCGGCGCAGGGCGGTTGGGCCGAGTACGCCGCCGTGCCCACGCACTCCCTCGCGGCGCTCCCGGACAGCATCGACAGCGTACGGGCGGCGGCTCTGCCCCTGGCCGGGATCACCGCCCTGCGGCTGCTGCGTACGGCCGGTTCCCTGGCCGGCCGACGGGTGCTCCTGACCGGCGCCTCGGGCGGCGTCGGCCACTACGTCACCGAGCTGGCCGTCGGCGCGGGAGCCGAACTGACCGCGGTGACGGCCACGCCGGTACGCGGTGAACGGCTCGCGGAGCTGGGCGCGACGGTGGTGCACGAGGTCGCGGCGGCTCAGGGACCGTTCGATGTCGTGCTGGAGTCCACGGGCGGGCCGGATCTGCCCATCGCCCTGTCGAAGGTGCGCCCGAGCGGCACTCTCGTCTGGTTCGGCCAGGCGAGCCGCACCCCGGCGACCCTGGACTTCTTCCAGCTCCTCGGCGGGCCCGAGCGCGTCACGATCCAGCATTTCCACTACACGGGCGCCCCGTACGGCTCCGATCTCGCAGCCCTGGTGAGGCTCGTGGAAGAGCGCCGGTTGCACCCGCAGATCGGCCGCGTCACCGACTGGGCACAGACCGCAGACGCCCTGGTCGACCTGCGAGAGCGCCGGATACGGGGCAAGGCCGTCCTGCTGACCCGAGGAGCCCGATGAATGCCGCCGAGTTCGCCGCCGCCCAGTGGACACGCGCCACCGGCACCGGCGTGGATCCTCACGAGTACCGGCGTGTCACCGACGGCCTCGTCTGCGTCGCCGACTGGGGGCCGTCCTTCCTGCGCACCGGACACGACCACCTCCGGCGCGCGCAGGACGCGGCATCACCGCTCTCGGAGGGTGAGTACCTCCTGATGGCGGCCCGGTGGTTCCACCTGGCCACCCTGGCGCCGCACCCGGAGGTACATCGTGCTGCCGCCGAGGCGGACCGCGCCTTGAGCCGAGCCCTCACCATGCTGGAGCCCGATGCGCGGCGGGTGAGCGGCGAGGGATTCACCGGCTGGCTGCGCGGCCCCGCCGACGCGCCGGGGACCGTGGTCGTCGTCCCCGGCCTCGACTCGGCCAAGGAGGAGTTCCTCGACCTGGTGTCCGCGCTGCTGGCCAGGGGGCTTGCGGTGTTCGCGATGGACGGCCCTGGACAGGGCGTGCTCGCGGCCACCACGACCTTCGTCCCGGACTACGAGCGGGTCGTGGGCCGGGTCATCGACGCCCTCGGCGTCGCACGCATCGGGCTCGTCGGCCTGAGCCTGGGCGGCTACTTCGCGGCCCGGGCCGCGGCGCTGGAGCCGCGCGTGGCGGCCCTCGCCACCGTCAGCGGTCCCTTCCGCCTCGACTGGGAGCAACTGCCTCCGCCCGTACGGGACATCATGGCCACGCGCACCGGGGGCGCCGACGCGGCCCACGGCTTCGCACGCCAGGTGGACCTCGCCGCCCTGGCACCGCGCATCACGGCCCCGCTGCTGGTCGTGGACGGCGACCAGGACGTCATCCCCGGCGTGACGAACGGGGAGCCCCTGGCCCGTCTGGCACCGCACGGCAGCTACCTGTCCGTCCCGCACGGCGACCACCTCCTCGGCAACGCGCGGCCCGACTGGCTGCCCCACCTCAGCGACCACCTCGCTCACACCCTGACGGGAACACCGGCATGAACCGCTTCACCGACAAGACCATCCTCATCACCGGCGGCACCAGCGGCATGGGCCTGGCGACCGCACACCGCCTCGTCGACGAAGGCGCCCACGTCATTGTCACCGGCCGCACCCGCGCACGGCTTGACGCGGCCGTCGAACAACTCGGCCCCAGCGCCTCGGGCGTCGTGGCCGACGCCGCCGACCTCGGCGCGGTGGACGCGTTGATGGAGACCCTCCGGGACCGTCACGGCCGGCTCGACGGCCTCTTCGCGAACGCAGGCACCGGCACGTTCCTGCCGTTCGAGAACATCACCGAGCAGGACTTCGACCACGGCATCGACCTCAACTTCAAGGGCGTGTTCTTCACTGTCCAAAAGGCGCTGCCGCTACTGACGGACGGAGGCTCGATCGTCATCAACGCCTCATGGACCCTCCACCGGGGCAACAGCGTGCTGACCCTCTACTCGGCGACCAAGGCCGCCTCCCACAACCTGGCCCGAACCCTCGCCGCCGCACTCGCCCCCCGCGGGATCCGCGTGAACTCCGTCAGCCCCGGCTACATCGACACGCCGATGTACCCCGCCGACGCGCTGACCCGAGCGGAAGCAGAGGCGCTCACCGGCCAGATCGTCGCCGGCCGCTTCGGACGCCCGGAAGAGGTTGCCGCGGCTGTCGCGTTCCTCGCCTCGCCCGACGCGTCGTACATCAACGGTCAGGACCTCGTCGTCGACGGCGGCCTGGTCGGCGCCGCCCCCGCCTGACGATCGGTCGAACACACAGCCCGACCGCGCCTTCCCCACAAAGGTGCGGCCTCTCTCGCTTCGGCCACGCGACGACGAGAACCCGTCCGGCCGGCGCCACCCTGCCTCGTTCGATCGGGCGCCGGTGAGGCCCTGAAGTCGTCATAGCCCGTCATCGTGTCTCCGTAGTCGAGTAGCAGCTTCCGCCGAGGTTTGGGGGTGAGGCACGGCAGGGGCCAGCCTCAGGTCGCGGCGCTTGTCCATGTCCAGGCGGAAGGTGCCGTACGGGTTGTCACGGGACCAGAACAGCGCGGTCAGGCCTCGCCGGTCCTCGTCGCTGAGTTTCTTCGCCCAAACCGGTTCGTCCAGGATCAGTTGGACCAGCAGTGTGTTCGCGTGGACGAGCGCGGACTGGAGCAGGTGCAGGGCGAGCACCGAGGTCTCGGCGTGCTCCTTGCCCGAGTTGGAGCACGGCGTTCGCGCTGTTCCAGTTCTCCACGGCCTTGAGGCCGCCATGGATCTCCCGGCGCTGGTACTCCAGTCGCAAATCGTTGCCTGAGCTGGTCGGTTTCGTTGTCCCGTGCATGGTGGGGGTGGACGAGGCTTGCCTGTGGGCGGCTGAGCTGGAGTCGGTGTTCGCGCGGGTGGCGGGCCGGTTCTCGCGTGTGGATCTGCGGTGGCGGATGCGGGACTACGTGCGGGGCCTGCTGGCGCCGGTGGAACGGAAGAACGGCTGGCAGCTCGCCGAGTATGCAGGCCACCGCGGCCCCGCTGGCTTCCAGCACCTGTTCAACGGTTCGACCTGGGACGCCGACGCGTTCCGGGACGACATGCAGCACTACGTCGCCGAACAACTCGGCTGCTCAGGCGGCGTATTGATCGTGGACGACACCGGCTTCATCAAGAAGGGCACGGCCTCGGCTGGTGTCCAGCGGCAGTACTCCGGCACGGCCGGCCGCACCGAGAACTGCCAATCGGAGTCTTCGCCGCCTACGCCTCGACCAAGGGTCGGGCACTGGTGGACCGAGAGCTCTACCTTCCGAAGTCCTGGACAGGTGACACGGATCGGTGCCGGGCAGCGGGCATTCCGGAGAACCGCGGGTGCGCGACCAAGGGCGAGCTGGCACGGGCGATGATCCTGCGGGGCCTGGCCTCGCCCCTGCCGATCGCCTGGGTGACCGGTGACTGTGCCTATGGCCAGGAATCGGATGCGCCGCACCCTGGAGGAGGCCGGTGTTGGCTGTGTCCTGGCCGTGCCGAAGTCCCAGCAGCTCCACGCTCCTTTCGCACGTATCGACCACGCCATCGCCCAGGCGCCGGAGGAAGCCTGGGAGCGGATGTCCTGCGGCGACGGCGCGAAGGGCCCTCGGGTTTACGACTGGGTCGCCGCCTGCCTGCCGGCCATCGATGTCTTCGACGGCGACACACCGACCCATCAGCGGTGGATGCTGGCCCGCCGCAGTCTGACCAGGGCTGATGAGATCGCCTACTACGTCGCCTATGCGCCCAACGGCACCACGGTGGCCGACCTGGTCCGGGTCGCCGGGGCCCGCTGGGCGATCGAGGAAGCCTTCCGGGCGGCCAAGAACGAGTGCGGCCTGGACCAGCACGAGGTCCGCCGTTATCCGGGCTGGTACCGGCACATCACCCTGGCCATGCTCGCCCACGCCATCCTGGCCGTCCTCGCAGCCCAGGCCACCGAAAAGGGGGCTGCAGAAACGACGCCACCAGCACTGTCCCCGTCACCGTGGCAGAAGTCCGGCGACTCCTGGACGTACTGCTTCCCCACCCCGAGCCCCGAGGCGACCCCATCGCACACGCCCTGAGATGGTCCC
>NZ_JAGPXJ010000089.1:0-30661 GCF_018070605.1 Streptomyces sp. B15 | reverse complement strand
CCGCTGGCCGTAACCGAGCCGTATCTCCACCGCCGTGGCCCCGCGCGCATGCCGGGCGACATTGGTCAGCGATTCCTGCACGATCCGGAACGCGGCGAGATCGGCCGCGGCGTGCAGCGGCCGTGCCCGCCCGCGGCTGTGCACCTGCACATCGAGCCCCGCCGGCCTGGCGGCGGTCACCAGTTCATCGAGGCGGGCGAGACCCGGAGCGGGCTGGGTCGGTGACGCCTCGTCGACCTGACGCAGCACCCCGAGCGTGGCGCGCAGCTCCCGCAGTGCTTCCCGGCTGGTCTCCTTGATGGTGGCCAGTGCCTCCTCGGCCTGCCCCGGGTCCTTCCTCAACCGGTGCAGGGCGGCACCGGCCTGCACATTGATCAGCGAGATGTTGTGCCCGATGACGTCGTGCAGCTCTCGTGCGATCCGCAGCCGCTCCTCGCCTGCCCGCCGCCGCGCCTCCTCCTGCGCGTAGGCGTGCCGCCGGTGCCGCATCGTGCCGAGCGCCACCACCGCGACCAGCCAGCCGGTGAGCATGAAGACGACGACGGTGTTGGTGTCTTCGTTGCCGGCCTGCTTTCCCACCCCCACCCCGAGGACGGCAGCGGCCGCGAGGGCGACGGCCGCCTGCAGCCGGCCCTCGGCAGCCACGGAGTAGAGCGCGACGATCACGGCGACCAGCAGCGGACCGTCCTGCTCGCTGGTGAGATAGTAGGCGGCGGTGGCGACCAGCACACACACCGCGACAGCCACCGGGTACCGCCGCCGGAAGTACAGCAACACGCAGGCGGCCACGCTCAGTACCGCGTCGAGGACGAGGACGGGGACGGGCCCGGGTTCGGCCGGGTCGCGGAGCAGGGACGCCAGGCTCCAGACGGCCACCAGCAGCAACACCCCGCACGCCGACGCCAGGTCCGCCGTGCGGCCGCGGGGCAACCACGGCCGCAGCCGCTGCGGGGTGTCAGGTGCCATGCGACCAGCCTAGGCAGCCGCGGTGGCCTGCGCAGTGGCCGGGACGGCGACTTGTGGGCGTCCCGGCCGCAACCCCGGTCGTACACCTCGGCTGCGCGGCGCCAACTGGTGGGGTACGGGCTGTCCGCCGGCAACGGCACTCCGGCTCGGCTCCTGTCCCCGCCGTTCCCGCCGCGTCCGCCGCGTCCGCCGCGACGACGCAAGGTGCCGGGAGGATCGGCCGGTCGGCGGCCGTGCGGCGTCAGGAGGCCGACGGCAGCCGCACCGCCCGGCGGCGCAGCGCGAAGGCGGCGGGTACCACCGCGCACAGCACGGCTGCCACCGCGCAGGCTCCCAGTACAGCGGTGAGCGCCGCCCAGGGGAGCTGGATCGGCGTCCAGACCGACAGCAACGCCAGGGCGACCCAGATGCCCGCCAGGTTGACTCCGGCGACCGCGATCCCCAGCACGCCACCGACCGCGACCACCATCAGGGCCTCGGCTGCCACGGTTCGCAGCACCTGCCACCGGGTGGCGCCGCTCAACCGCAGCAGAGCGAGTTCACGCGCCCGGTCCCACGTCGACATGACCATGGTGTTGGCCAGCGCGATGACCGTGTACAGCAGAGCGATACCGAGGACGACGAGGAAGCCCGCCCGGGTGGTGCGGTCGGTCGCGGGGTAGGTGGCCCGGACCCATTCCCGCGCGGTGAGCACCCGACCGTCGGACTTGGGTACGGCTCGGCCGAGTTCATCGGCCACCGCGGCGGCGTCGGCCCCGTCCTCGAGCCGTACCTCGACCCGGTCGACCGGCGCGTGGCGGGCGTTGCGCGGGGTGACGTAGGCGCCGTTGTCGCCGGTTCCCGTGGTCATGACCGCGGCGATCCGCAGCGACCTCCTGGTGCCGTCGCCCAGCCAGACCGTCACGCGCTCCCCCACCGTGTGGTGCGTCCACTCCTCGTTGACGATGATCGAGTCGTCGTCGACATCGCTCACGTCGCCGGCAGCGAGCGGCAGCCGGGTGGTGGCCCGGAGCCGGGCGGGGTCACCGGCCCGGGCGGGCGACTTGATCAGCGCCACCCCCTCCTCCAGCGTGTAGACGGCGCTGGAGGAGGTCGGGGAGATGTCGGTGCCGGCGACCCGGCGCAGCCGCTGGAGCGTCGCCTGGTCGAAGCCGCCTTCTTCGGTGGGGGTGACGACGAAGTCGGCCGCGGTAGCGGTGCGATTCTCGGTGGCCTTCGCCGCGTTCAACGTCGCCGTCGCTCCCAGCAGGGAGCCTGCCAGAGCCACCGTGACCAGCACGGGCGCCGCGAGGGCCGCCGTCCGTCCGGCCCGGGTGTCGGCGTTCTGCCGCATCAGCATTCCCACCGCGCCCGGCAGCCGGGCGGGAAGCCAGGCGATCAACCGGGTCAGCGGGCGGACCAGCAGCGGGGCCAGCAGCGCCACCCCGGTGATCAGCAGCATGGGCCGGGTGACGTACGTCTTGCGGTGCAGCAGGTCGCCGGGGTCGGCGGCCAGGGAAACCGCGAGGGTCCCGGCAGCGGCCAGCAGCAGGACCGTACCGCACACCGCGCGGCTCATCGGCAGGGCGCGGGATTCCACGGAGGCTTCCCGCAAGGCCTCGGTCGGCGCGGTGCGGCCGGCCCGCCAGGACGCGACGACCGCCCCGCCGAAGGCCACCAGCAGCCCGGTCCAGAAGGCGACGTGGTACGGCCAGACGTGGTCCTGGATGGTGAACCAGCGCGGTGCCAGATCCTGGTCGACCACCCAGCGGGCGAGCACCGGTGCGCCCCGGGCGCCGAGAGCGCAGCCGACCGCCGAAGCGGCGGCACCGACGAGCAGCGCCTCGAAGAGCACCGTGCGGCGGACCTGGGCCGGGGTGGCTCCCGCCATGCGCAGCAGCCCGAACTCGCGGCGGCGCTGGGCCACCGCGAACGCGAAGGTGGAGGCCACCACGAACACCGAGACGAAGGCGGCGACACCGCCTGCCGTGCCGAACAGGGCGTTCATCGCTGTGACGGCCTCACTGTCCCGCTCAGGGTCCGGGTCGGCGAACCGGCGGGCGTCCCCGGTGAGGACCCGTACGCCCTCACTGCCGTGGACCGCCGCGCGTACGGCAGCCGGATCGTCGGTGTCGACGACCAGTTGGAGGCTGCGCGGCGCCAGCGCGGCAGCGCGCCGGTCGGTGTAGAAGACGGCCTTCTCGAAGCCGAGCCCTCCCACGACGCCGACGACCCGTACGGCTCCGTCTGCGGTGGGCAGCCGCTCGCCGGGCTGTACCGGCCGACCGCCGCGCCGGGTCCAGTCCTCGCTGACGACCACCTCGTCGCCCGCCCGGGGCTCGCGTCCCTGCTCCAGGTGGTACGGGGCGAATGCGGCGGTTGACCAGGGGTGGCCCACCAGGTCGCCGGGGCCGCCGTCGACCGGGACATCGAACGACCGGTCCTCCACGACCCGCCCCAGCTTCTTCAGCCGGGTCTTGACCCGGTCGGGGACGGCGCGGGGCTGCGCCAGCTCATGGGTGCGCTCTCCGATCGAGGTGGGCACGCTGAGGGTGTCCGCGCCCTTGACGACCACGGGGGCCGCGGCGAATCTCTCCGGCTCGCGCTCCGGAGCCTGCAATGACGACGCCAGCGCCAGCCCCATGACGGCGAGCAGCCCCACGCCGAGCGCCAGCGCGACGAAGCTGCCGACGAACCCGGCCCAGCGGGTGCGCAGGGTGGTCAGCGCGATGTTCAGCACGCCAGGTCCTCCAGCTCCGCCATCTGCGCGGCGATCTCCTGGGCGGACGCCGCACACAGCTCTCCGTCGACCCGGCCGTCGACGAGGAAGACCACGCGGTCGGCATAGGAGGCGGCGACCGGGTCGTGGGTGACCATGACGGTGGTCCGCCCCTCGTCGCGGACCATGTCGCGTAGCAGCGTGAGGACCTCGCGGCTGGTCTGCGAGTCGAGGGCTCCGGTCGGCTCGTCACCGAAGAGCACCTGCGGGCGGGTGATCAGCGCGCGGGCCAGCGCGACCCGCTGCTGCTGGCCACCGGACAGCTCCGAAGGCCGATGCCGCACCCGCTCCCCGAGTCCGACCTGCTCCAGTACCTCCCGTATCCGGGCGGGGGCCGGTCGACGGCCGGCGAGCCGCAGCGGAAGGGCAACGTTCTGCCCGGCGGTCAGGGACGGCAGCAGATTGAACGCCTGGAAGACGAAGCCGATCTGCCGGCGGCGCAGGAGCGTCAGCCGGGTCTCGCTCAACCCCGTCAGCTCGGTCCCGCCCACGGCGACCGAGCCCGATGTGGGCCGGTCGAGACCGGCGGCGCACTGCAGCAGCGTGGACTTGCCCGAGCCGGAAGGCCCCATGACCGCGGTGAACGTGCCGTGCTGGAAGTCGAGCGAGACCTCGTCGAGGGCAGTGACGGCGCCACCGCCTGTGCCGTATCGGCGGGTGACGTGCCGCAGCTGGACCGCTTCGTGAGCCATGTATCCGTCCTGACGTACTCGTGATGGTGGCCGCGCGCACTGTCGCCGCACGCGTCGGGCGCCCGGGGGCGGGGCACCGGGAGATCGGCTCCGCGGCAGGCGCTGGAGCCGCGAGGCGGTCACAGCATTGCAGAGAAAGTTCTGCAGAGGAAGCTCTGCAGAGGAACGTCTGCGCTAGGGTCGGTATATGACCGAGCCACTGGAAGAGGACGGCCCCGCCGCCGTCCAGCAGTCGCCTCGCACCGTCAGCGACCCCGCGACCCTCAAGGCGCTGGCCCACCCGCTGCGCCGCAAGATCCTTCGCCGGCTGGCCACCGAAGGCCCCGCGACGGCCACCGCACTCGCCGCCGTACTCGGCGAGAACACCGGGACGCTCAGCTACCACCTGCGCCAGCTGGAGCGAGCCGGCTTCATCGAGGACGACCCCGACCACTCGGCGAACAGCCGCGAGCGCTGGTGGCGGGGAGTGCGTGGACTGGACGTGCGGCGCCCGCCCCAGGCCGACCTGTCGGCCGCCGAACGCGCCGTGGTCGGCGAACTGGACCGGCTGCGCATGGAGGAGGACATCGAACTGGTCCACCACTACACCCTCCAGCCACCCGAGGAGGAGTGGGGGCGCGGATCACGCAGCACCCTGCATCTCACCCGGGAGGAAGTGCAGCAGTTCCACGACGCGTATCTGGAGCTGCTGCGGCGCTTCCAGCGGCCCCGCGACGACGCCGGGCCTGGCGCACGGCCGGTCGCCGTCCGCTGGTTCACCGTTCCACTCGACGACCCGGAGCAGTGACAGCTCGACGCCTTCGAGCATCTCGGGAAGCGTCACCACCTCGGCCGCGCATGCGGCTCACGCGATGAAGACCGCGCGCGGCCGAGGCGGGAGAAGAATGTACGATGGCGCTTAGTAGAAACGCCTACCGATCGAAACTCCCGGTCTCAAGGGAGCTGCTGGAGACCTCCTTCATCGGCTTTCAGCTGCAATGTCCGGAAATACAAGACTTGCCGCTCCCGCTCATCCGCTGTGTCGGGAAACACATCGAAAGCACCGAGACACGGACAAGATCTTCTGCCGGATCGTCAAGAACCTTTGCGGCGCGAGTTCTTCGGAATACGGCCCCGATTCGCCACTTTACGCTCAGAAAATGATCCACCGCATAGCGTTGATGAATTGCGAGATCATTTTCCGGAAGCGGCCCGCAGGTGAATCGAGCGCCTTGATCCGGGCAATCCATTATGTTTCCGTGTCCTCGCTCCGGCCTCCGTAAACGGCCGGAGTTCCCATGCCGGGGCGCCGAATCCTGCCGCCCGGCGAGGGAAATTCGCACCAGAACCGCGCGGCAGGAGCGGGGGACCCAGGTAAGTGCCGTACCGCATCCAGCGGCCCGGCTAGGGGTGAAGCCATGCCCGTAGCGCCCTCGCGCACGGGAATGGCCGGGCCACTCCAGCCCGAATCCGACAGCTCACCTCGCAGGCGCTAGGAGAGGACACCCCCATGTCTCGTGGCCGTCATGCCCGTCATCCGCTCAGCGCCCGCAGCATTTCCCGGCTTTCGATCGTCCTGGTCGCCGGCGGTGCGGGAATCGCCGCTCCCCTGCTGACCGCGGGCAGCGCGCACGCCGCCCCCGCCCCGGCCAAGGTGCAGCAGCAGGCGCAGTCCGCCCAGGCGGCTGCGCAGACGAAGACCGAGCAGGAGCCCAGCTCCTACACCGTCGTCAGCGGCGACACCCTGTACAAGATCGCCGTGGACCACGACATCAAGGGCGGCTGGTCCACCCTGTACAAGGCCAACAAGGAGACGATCGGCGGCGACGCCGACCTGATCCGCCCCGGTCAGAAGCTGACCCTGGACACCGCCTCCGCGCCCGCCGAGCGGAGCAGCAACTCCGAGCGGGCCGACCGCAGCTCGGCCGAGCGGACCGGCAGCGTGCACAAGACCCAGTCGACCAACCTGGACGGCTGGATCAACGAGGCGCTGACCATCATGAAGCAGCACGGCATCCCGGGCACCTACGACGGCATCCACCGCAACATCATCCGGGAGTCCGGCGGTGACCCGAACGCCATCAACAACTGGGACATCAACGCCCAGAACGGCACTCCGTCCATCGGCCTGCTCCAGGTGATCAAGCCGACCTTCGACGCCTACCACGTCGAGGGCACCGTCTACGACCAGCGCGACCCGGTCGCCAACATCGTCGCGGCCTGCAACTACGCGGCGGACCGCTACGGTTCGATCGACAACGTCAACGGCCCTTACTGAGCCGTAACCCCGATCGCGGCGGCTGCCCCTCACCCTCACCGGGTGACGGGCAGCCGCCGCGTCGTTTCCGGGCACGGCGGGCCGCCGGCTTCGGGGCCGCGCGGCTCGGGCGACGCGCCGGCGCGGGCACCGGGCCTGAGGCCGCACCCTCCCGCCCGGGAAAGGCCGGGTTCACCCGAACGCCGCCTTCTCCTGGCGTCGGTGCGCCCGAATGGGCACTGTCTACCCATGAATGTTGCGAAACATCTGGTAAGTGTCATAACTCCCGCCTACAATGCGCTGCCCTACGTCAAGCGCTGCGTTTCCTCGGTCGCGCACCAGTCGCTCGGCCCCGGTCGCATCGAGATGATCGTCGTGGACGACGGCTCCACGGACGGCACCGCCGCCGAGCTGGACCGGATGGCCGCCCGGCATCCCCGGCTGCTGCGGGTGATCCACCAGGAGAACTCCGGCGGCCCTTCCGCCCCGCGCAACCTGGCCCTGGACCTCGCCCAGGGCGAGTACGTCTTCTTTCTCGACGCGGACGACTACCTGGCTCCCGAAGCGCTGCAGCGGCTCACCGTGACCGCCGAGGAGAACAGCTCCGATGTCGTACTGGGCAAGATGGCCTCGGTGGGGCGCAGAGTGCCGCGCTCCATGTTCCGGGCGAACCAGCCCGACGCCGACCTGTTCACCTCCCGGGTCTACTGGGCGCTCTCCGTCCAGAAGCTCTTCCGCAAGGAACTGCTCGACCGGCTGCACCTGCGCTTCCACACGGATCTGCGGGTCGGCGAGGACCAGCCCTTCACCGCACTCGCCTACTTGCGCGCACACCGCATCTCCGTGGTCGCCGACTACGCCTGCTACTACCTCGTGCGGCGTGGTGACGGCCGGCATCTGACGTATACGAACAAGACCGAGCCGACCCTCGACTCGCTCGGCCGGGTGTGTGAGCTGCTGCGGAGCGAGTTGGCCCCCGGGCCGCAGCGCGATGCCCTTTTGGAGAGGCACTTCGCGGTGGAGCTGAAGGACGCCTTCAAGTTCCTGGGCACCGAGACGGAAACGGCGATCCAGCAGCGCGAGTTCGAGCGGATGCGGAAACTCGTCGCCGAGCACGACGGCGATGCGTTCTGGCCCCGGCTGCCTCCGATCCAGCGGCTGCGCTGCCATCTCACCCGGCACGGCGACCTGGCCGAGTTGTTGGCCCACACCTGGTCGGACAACAGCAAGCTGCCGTTTCGTATCCATATCTCTCAAGGAAGAGCACTGGCGCACTATCCACCTGATCGTGACAGCCGTCCCCGAGGCACTACCGCGTTGTTCGACGTGACGGAGCACCTCACCCTCGCCCACCATGTATCCGCATTCTCCTTCACCGGTAACCGACTTCGCCTCAGCGGTCACGCGACGTTGCGCAAGAGTGAGCACCACAACGAACACGGCAATGAAAGCAGAAAGACGCTGGAGGTCTTCCTCCAGCACCGTGGAGAAGGCGCCGGGAGACGCCATGCCGAAATCCACCTCACCGAAGACGCCTTCGAGGCGGACCTGGATCTCCTCGGCGGCGAAGGGAACGACGCACCACTGGCCGACGGTTTCTGGGACCTGTACCTACGCCTCACCGTGAACGGGCTCAGCAAAACCGTGCGGCTGGGAAACCAGCACGACCCGAACGCCGGTGCCTGCCCGTTCACCTGCCTGACCGACGACGGCACCGGAGGAATACGGACAGCCAGAATCTACTGGACGTCCTTCGGCAATCTCAGCCTGCGGCTTCAGCACGTACCAGCAGCCCGGCTCGGCAAAGAACTGCGCCTCGAACCCGAAGTCGCCGCGTGGCGCGGCCCGGTGCTGCGGATGAGCGGCCGGACGAACCTGCTCGGTCCACCACCGGGAACAGCCCTCCTTCGGCTGGCGACGGCAGACGCCGAGGCCGACTTCCCGCTGACGCTCGGGGACGACGGCCGGTTCACGGCCGAACTGCCTCTCGGCGCCCTGTCCCCGGGCCGGTGGACGGCCGGGCTGCGGATAGCCGCCGCCAACTGGCGCCACGACCTCCCCTTGCGGCAGCCGGCCCTGCCGCCCGGCACGGCGCGCTGGCGCCGTGGACTCGTCCCCCGGTACGCCAAGGCCGTGGCCGCCGCCCCGCTCACCCTCCGGGTGGGTCGGGTGCCGCTCCTCCGCGACGTGCTGCGTCTGGTCCGTGCCAGGCGTCGCAGGCTCACCAAGCGGCACTTCTGACCCACCCCGTGGTCACGGTGTGTGGAAGGCCACCTCCGGGTTCCCCTTCGAGGGGCCGTCCAGCAACGGCCGGGGCAGACCGCGCAGATGCCGGTCGAAGAAGGCCGTCACATACCGGGTGGTGATCTCACCCGAGCGCTTCCCGGACAGCGGCGCCGAGGGATCGGTGACACCGGCCTGCCCGCCCAGGATCGGTATGTCGATGAAGGTGAAGTGCCCGGAGTCGGCGACCGTGAGCCACCGCTTCCAGCCGTGCAGCCGCTCCCAGGTCTCCGGCCACGTCGTGTCCCGGGCCTGCGGGCCGTGGCCGTCTCCGGTGCCGAGCATGAGGACCGGGCGGCCGGTCGCCGCCTGCGGTACCGGGGCGAAGAAGGTGCCGTCCAGGTTGGCGGCGGCCCTGATACGGCGGTCGGTACCCGCTGCCACTGCCGCCGCGTTGCCGCCGAGCGAGTGGCCCGCCGCCCCGATGCGCCGCGGGTCGATGAGCGCCGCGTAGTCGGGGGACCGCTTCCGCCCTTCCGGTGCGTGCCGCCCGTCCCGCGCAGGGCGCGTCAACTCGTCGACGACGAAGGAGATGTCGGCCGCCCGGTTCCGCGCCGCCCGGCCCAGCAGCTTCTTCTCCCCCTCGTCGGTCGGCGCGGCCTCGACGGTCTCGCATGCGACGCAGGTCAAGGTGCGTGCCGCGGCCTTGTCGGCACGCGCGGCGCCCCGGTCCGTGAAGGTCGTGCCGAAGGATTCGTAGGCGTGGTCCAGCAGCGCGACGACGTAGCCCTGTGAGGCCAACTCCTCCGCCAGCGTGGTGAGGGTGGCGCGGTGCAGGGTGAAGCCCGGGGAGAGCACCACGAGCGGGTGCCTGCCCGGTGCGGGGCGGGCGCCGAAGCGGGCGTTGGTACGGACCGAGGCGAGCCGGTCGGCCGGGAAGGATTTGTCCAGCTTCAATCCCTTGAGCAGCAGTGCCGCTTCCTCGGCCGACAGATACGGCGCGGGTGCCGACTGGTCGCCGCCGCGCCGCGCGGGGTAGAAGACCGAGACCATCACCCGGCGGGCGCCCGCCGACGGCACCCAGGGATCGCGACGGTCGCGGTCGACCAGGGACAGGGTGTCCCGTCCGACCGCCCACGCCCCGGTGGGCCTCGGAATGGACAGACGGGTGTCGCTTTTCGCGGCGGTTGCCGCCGAGGCTGCCGGGCGCGCGTCGGCCGTCGACGGGCTCTCGACGGAAGCGCAGGCGGTGGCTGTCGGGGTGAGCAGAGCGGCGGTCAGGACAGCGACCGCCGCGCGGTGTGTACGGATCATGGCCGGGAGCCTAGGAACGCGCGCACCGTCCCGGGCAGCTACGAAAGGCGGGGGGCTTCCTGACTTTCGTCAATGAGCGGGGGGCTTCCTGCCTTTCGTCAATGACTGGCGGGCAGTTGGGGCGCGACGTACGAAGTTCGCCCTCTTGGCAGGGGCGCCGACTCACGGCAGCGTGAGCCGAGCATCTCACCCCCCACCATGGAGTGCGCACATGAGAGAGGCGAAATCCGTGCAGGACGCCCCTGCCGGCCGGTCCCGCCGAGCCGTCGGATGGGTCAGGAAGGCCCCGGCCGTCGTGGTCGGGGCCTTCGCTCTGGTCGTCGGGCTGCCGGGGACGGCGCTGGCCGATCCGCCGCAGTCGCTGCCCATGAACGCGACCGAGTTGGAGAAGACGTTCCAGCCCGCCTACGACTACGACACCGACGGCTGCTACGCGACCCCCGCCATCGGCCCGGACGGCACCATCGCCCCGGGCCTGAAGACAGGCGGCGACGTCAACGGCAACTGCCGCGACGCGTCCGACTTGGAGAACACCAACGGCTACTCCCGCACCAAGTGCAACAACGGCTGGTGCGCCCTGGTCTACGCCTCCTACTTCGAGAAGGACCAGGCGGCACTCGGCGGCGGGAGCGCCGGGCACCGGCACGACTGGGAGCACGTCGTGGTGTGGGTGCACAACGACCAGGTCGAGTACGTCTCGACCTCCAACCACGGTGGATTCACCGTGCACCACAAGGACGCGCTGCCCTTCGAGGGCACGCACCCCAAGGTCGTCTACCACAAGGACGGGGTGAGTACCCACTGCTTCCGCGCCGCCAAGAACGACGGCGGTGACGAGCCGCCCGAGAATCACCGGGGGACCTGGCAGTTCCCCACCCTGGTCGGCTGGGACGGCTATCCCGAGGGGCTGCGCGACAAGTTGACCGGGGCGGACTTCGGCAGCGCCACCCTGGGCATCAAGGACGACACCTTCAACAGCCATCTGGCCGCGGCCGTGCCGGACGGCATCCCCTTCGACCCCGGCGCCTGAGACAGGACCGGACGCGGGGCGGTGGCCGCTGCTGTGCACGAGGCAGCACACCGGCGGGCACCACCCCGCAGGCCCCCCGCGTGGTCCGCTTCTGCCGACCGCCGCAGCTCGCCCTGCGGGCCGACCGCTGCCGCTTCCGCGTCAGTCCTGCGCCTCCCCCGGGGGCGGCGCCGGCTCTTCGACGGGCTCGGCACGCACCACCCGCACCCCCCGTTCGGTGAACTTCGCCACCTGGTCCGCGTCGGCCGCCGCGTCCGTCACCAGTGTCCAGCCCGCCGGCAGCGCGGCCCACGCGTGGAACGGGGCCCGGCCGAGCTTCGCCGCGTGCGCGAGTACGTAGGTGTGTGCGGCCCGACGCGCCATCAGCTCCTTCAGCCGCGTCTGGCGCAGCTCCGCCTCACAGATCCCGCCGTCCGCCGTCACCCCGTCCGCCGACAGGAAGACCCGGTCGAAGGTGAGCCGCTCCAGCGCCGCTTCGGTCAGCGGGCCCACGAAGGCCTGGCTGACCGGCCGCCAGGTCCCGCCCAGGCACTCGACATGGACGGTCTCGACGTCCGCCAGCTCCTGCAGCGCCGTCAGACCGGTCGTGGCCACGGTGAGGTCGTCGACCGTACGCAGTTGGTGCGCCAGCGCACCCACCGTCGACCCCGCGTCCAGCAGTACGGTCTCGCCCGGGCGCACCTGGGCCGCCGCCCAGCGGGCGATGGCCCGCTTCTGCTCGTACGCCTCTCCCGTGCGCTGCCGCAGCGACGCCTCCGGATGTGCGGTCAGCGCCATGGCCCCGCCGTACGTACGGGCCAGCCGGCCGTCGGCGGTGAGCCGGGCGAGGTCGCGGCGGATGGTGGAGGCGGTCACGCCGAAGTGCTGCGAGAGCTCCTCGACGCTGGCCAGGCCGGTGGTGGTGGCGAGCTGCAGGATCTCCTCGCGGCGGGCCCGGGATCCGGTGGGCGGCATCAGGTGTCCTTCGCGATACGTCGGTCGGGTCGGTCGCTTCGGTTGCTCGGGTCCAACTGCCCTTCGCGGGGCGTCGGTTCAGTGCGCGTTGGACATCTCGGCGGCCTGCCGCAGCGCCTCGATCATGCTACCGGGCTCGGCCTTTCCGGTACCGGCGATGTCGAACGCGGTGCCGTGGTCCACGGAGGTGCGGATGACCGGCAGGCCGACGGTGAGATTGACCCCCGCCTCGATGCCGAGCACCTTCACCGGGCCGTGGCCCTGGTCGTGGTACATCGCCACGATGAGGTCGTAGTCACCGCGGGAGGCCAGGAAGAACGCGGTGTCGGCGGGGAGCGGGCCGCGAGCGTCGATACCCGTGCGGCGTACCTTCTCCAGCGCGGGAACGATCTTCTCCTCCTCCTCGCCGTAGCCGAACAGCCCGTTCTCCCCGGCGTGCGGGTTGATGCCGCAGACCCCGATGACGGGATCCGCCCGACCGGCCCGGACCAGCGCCTGGTGGCCACGGCGTACGGTCCGCTCGACCAGCCCCGGCTCGATCCGGCGCACGGCGTCGAGCAGTCCGATGTGGGTGGTGACGTGGATGACCTTCACCTTCTCGGTGGAGAGCATCATCGACACCTCCTCGACCCCGGTGAGCTCGGCCAGCAGTTCGGTGTGGCCGGGGTAGAGGTGTCCGGCGGCGTGCAGTGCCTCCTTGTTGAGCGGTGCGGTGCAGATTCCGTCGAGCTCGCCCGCGACCGCGAGTGCGGCGGCGCGCTCGACGTACGCGTAGGCGGCGTGGCCCGCTTCGGCGGAGAGCCTGCCCCAGGGCAGCCCGGCGGGCAGCAGCGCGAGGTCGACGACGTTGATCCGGCCGGGGGCGAACTCGGCGTCGGCCGGGGTCCGTACGGCCACCACCTCACAGTCGACGCCGAGGATCCCGGCCGCCTCCCGCAGCCGTGCGGCGTCACCGACGACCACGGGCCGACACAGGCCCAGCGTCCCGGGGTCGAGCGCTGCGGACACGATCACCTCCGGCCCGACACCGGCGCCGTCACCCATGGTGAGGCCGATCAGAGGGAGGGGCTGCTGCGCGTTCACTGTGTCACTCCTTGGCATGGCAGGGGGGTTGAGGATGCGGCCGACGCCGAGAACGGCGGCTCCGGCACGGGAGGCGCGGGAACGGAAGGTGCGGGAACGAGCCGGGGGCGGAGCGCTGCCGCGATCCGGTGGAGGGAGTCGGGGCCACCGAAGCTGCCGGGCCTGGTGACGACCGACCGCCCGTCGTCGGTGCGGGAGTGGACGGCGCCGTGGTGGATCTCGCCGAGCGGCGACAGCGCCGTGACACCCGCCGCGTCGAGCACCCGACGGGCGGTCTCTCCGCCCGTGAGCACCAGGTCGGGCCGGCCGGGCAGAGCCGCCACCGTCCGCGCCAGTCCGGCCACCACCCGCCGTGCTCGATCCGGCCGGATCCCACCGGCCGGATCGACCGAGACCACGGTGACGGCGTCGGCTGTGAGCGGGGGCAGTGGTACGGGGGCCTCGGCGGCCAGCGTTCCGGGAGCCAGGGCCATATGCCGGGCCCCGGCTGCCACCAACCGTGCGATCTGGGCGGCCACCACGGGCTCCGCGCTTCCGGCGACGACGAGCAGAGGGCGCACAGCGGCGGGTGCGTCCTCCCCCGCCCCGGTCTTCCGCCCCGATGTACCGGTCCCGATGTGCCTGCCGAGGGAGGCGGCCAGCCCGCCGCTGCCCAGCAGCCGGTATCCGGGGCCGAGGGACACCGCGGCCTCGGTGATCACGGCCAGGTCGGCATCGGTGGCGGCGTCGCACACCGGGTGCCGACCCCGGCTCGCCACGGACCTCAGCAGGTCGGCAAGGCCGCGGACTCCCTGCCGTACGGCCTCGACCGGTACCCGGGCGGTGGGCAGGGGCGCGAGAGCTTCGGTGACGGACCGGGGTGGGCGACGTCCCTCGGCGCGCCAGGCGGCGCTCTCGTGCAGCGGTACGCCCTCGACATGGAGCACGCCCTCGCGGACCACCCGGTCGGCGCGGGGCAGCGCCATGGCCACGACCACGGCCTCGGCGCCCTGTGCGAACGCGGCGGCCTCGGCTCCCACGTTCCCGCGCAGCAGCGAGTCGGATTTTTTGTACCAGAGCACCGGCTCACGCCGTGCCTCGGCGGCTTCCGTCTCGGAGCGCGCCGGATCGGTCCGACGCCGGGGCGGGGGTGTGGCCGCTGTCTCGGCCAGGACTGTCCGTACCGCCGCGGCCGCGGCGCCGCTCGTGGCCTGGCGCGAGTCGAGGTCCACCACAAGGGCCCGACCGGCTGCCCCGGGAGTGCTCGGCTGCGGCGGGCCGAGGGTCAGCCGGGCGGGCAGCCGCAGCAGTGCGGCCACCTCTGCCGCGCCGGACAGGTCGTCGGCGAGCGCCATGACGGGCGCCGCACCCTTCCAAGCGCTCACGGGAACCTCCTTCGCAGCCGAGAACTCCGCACAGCCCGTACGGGATATGCACGCGGCACGCAGAAACCCGGGGAGCCGCGGCGCCGATGGCACCTGATGATGGCACAGTGTGCGCGATTCGCGCGAGACTCTTGCGCGGAACGCGCAAGCATGCAAGCGTGCCCTCCACGCGACACCGGCCGCCGCCCCCAGCAGTGCGGGCAGCACTCGGCACGGCCGCGCACCGGCCCGTATCGGAAGGAACCGCTCGTGAGTACCGGCACCCGCCCCGGCCCCCGCCCTGAGGAGGTCGCACTCCCGTCCGTCCCCGTACCACTCTCCCGGCTTGTCCTGGGCACCATGACGTTCGGCGACACAGTCGACCGGGCCGGCGCCGCCGCCATGCTGGATGCCGCACTGGAGGCGGGCATCACCGGCGTCGACACCGCCAACGGATACGCGGGCGGCGAGAGCGAGCGGATCCTCGCCGAACTGCTGCCCGGCCGACGGGAGCGGATCGTGCTCGCCACCAAGGCCGGTATCCCCCACCCCGACCAGGGCGAACACGCGCCTCTGTCGCCCGCCGGACTGCGTGCCGCCCTCGAAGGCAGTCTCAAGCGGCTCGGCACCGACCACGTGGACCTCTTCTATCTCCACCAGCCCGACCGCGGTACGCCGCACGCCGAGACCCTGGCGACCGTCGCGGAGTTCGTCGCCGAAGGGAAGGTCCGCGCCCTGGGCGTCTCCAACTACGCCGCCTGGCAGATCGCCGAACTGTCCAGGACCGCCGCCGAGGTCGGCGCCCCCCGCCCGGTCGTCGCACAGCAGTTGCACAACCTCCTCGCCCGCCGGATCGAGGAGGAGTACGTCGAGTACGCGGCCGTCAGCGGACTGCGCACCATGGTCTACAACCCCCTCGGCGGCGGCCTCCTCACCGGTCGGCACCGCTTCGGCACCGACCCCGCCACGGGCCGCTTCGGCGACTCGAAGCTCGCCTCGATGTACAAGCAGCGCTACTGGAACGAGGACCTGTTCGCCGCCGTCGCGCAACTCGGCTCCATCGCCGACGAGGCGGGCATCCCGCTCACCGAACTCGCCCTGCGCTGGCTGGTGGACCGGCCTTCCACCGACGCACTCCTGCTCGGCGGGTCCAAGGTCGCGCAGCTGCGGGCCAACATCGCCGCCGCACAGGCCGGCCCGCTGCCTGGCGACGTCACCGCCGCCTGCAACGCGGTCGGTGCCGAACTGCGCGGCCCGATGCCCGCGTACAACCGCTGATCCGGGGCCCTGCTCCCCTCCACCTGCCGTTCGGCCGCCCCTTCCCACCCGGAGACCCCGCCATGACCACCGCCGCGCAGTTCACCACCGCCCTGCGCAACCGCCAGCGCCTCCTCGGCTACTGGTCGTTGCTCGACTCCCCCGTCGCCGCCGAGCGCCTCGCCCAGGTCGGGTACGACTACCTCGCCTTCGACGCGCAGCACGGCCTGTTCGGCTACCAGGGGCTGCTCAACAACCTCATCGCCACCGACACCCGCGGCTCCACCGCCGTCGGCATGGTCCGCGTCGAAGCCAACGACCCCACGTACATAGGCCGCGCCCTCGACGCCGGAGCCGCGGCCGTCATCGTGCCGCTCATCGACACGGCGCGGGACGCCGCCGCCGCGGTCGCCGCCGTGCGCTACCCACCGCACGGCCGCCGCTCCTACGGGCCCATGCGGGCCCAGTTGCGGATCGGCCCCGATCCGGCCGACACCCACGCGCAGACCGCGGTCCTCGCCATGATCGAAACAGCTGACGGGCTCGCCGACGTCGAGGAGATCTGCGCCACCCCCGGCCTTGACGGCATCTACGTCGGCCCCTCCGACCTACGGCTGGCGATCGGCGGGCGCACCTCCACGGACCCGGAAGTCGCCGAGGAGTTCGAGGCCGCCCTGGCCCGGATCCGGGACGCCGCCGAGGCCGCGGGGATCGCCGCCGGCATCCACAACGCCGACGGTGCGAGTGCCGCCCGCCGACTCGACGAGGGCTTCACCTTCGCCAGCGTCGCCGCCGATGTCGTCCACCTCCAGCAGGCCGCCGCCGCGCACCTCACCGCCGCCCGGAGCACCGACGCATGAAGTCCCCCGGCTTCACCACCCTCGTCACCACCCCGACCTTCGCGCGGCACTCGTCAGCGCCATGGACACTGCTCGCCGAGCAGGGAGCGGGCCCCGTACGGCCGTACGACGACGCGCCACTGCCGCGCGACGAGTTGCTGGAGCGGATATCCGGCGCCGACGCACTGATCTCCGGCATGGACCCGATCACCGCCCAGGTGATGGACGCGGCGCCGCGCCTGAAGGTCATCGCCAAACACGGTGTCGGCACCGACACCATCGATCTCGTCGCCGCCCGCGACCGGGGCATACCCGTCGTCTGCGCGCCCGGCTCCAACTCCCGCGCCGTGGCCGAGTACACCTTCGGGCTCGTCCTGGACGCCGCCCGCGGCATCACCGCCTCGCACATCGCTGTCATGGAGGGCCGCTGGCCCAAGCTCTTCGGCCCCGAGCTGCACGGCAGGACCCTCGGCGTCGTCGGCTTCGGCCGGATCGGCCGCCTTGTCGCCGGCTACGCGCAGGCGTTCGGCATGCGCGTGCTCGCGCACGACCCCTACGTCCCCGACGACACCGTCCGGGCGGCAGGCGCCGAACCGGCCCCGCTGGACGCCGTGCTCCGCCGCGCCGATGTCGTCACCCTGCACCTCCCGCCCGGCGGCCGGCCGCTGCTGGACGCCACCCGGCTGGCCGCTGTCAGACCCGGGGCCGTCCTGGTCAACGCCGCCCGCGGCGGACTCGTCGACGACACGGCACTGGCCGAGGCGCTGCACTCCGGACAGCTGGCCGCCGCCGCGCTCGACGCCTTCGCGGTGGAACCCCTCCCGGCCCACCACCCGCTGCGCACGGCACCCCGCCTGACACTCACCTCGCATATGGCCGCCTGCACCCCGGAGGCCAACCACGCGATGGGACTGATGATCGCCGAGGACATCCTCCGTGTCCTGAACGGCGAGTCCCCGCACCACGCGGCCGGCTGACCCCGGCCCGCCGGCCGCTCGTCCCCGCACCCCGTTCGTCCCGGCTCCTCGATTCCCGCCCCCTCTCCCCTGTTCTCCCCTGTTCTTTCCGGTTCTCTCCCGCCCCCGTTCCCCTTCCGCTCCGGCGACGGCGCCGGATCCAGCAAAGGAACAACGCCTTGTCGACCACCGCTCCCGCGCCCGCAGCGGCGCCCGCGCAGGCCGATCCGTACGCCCTGCGCGCCGAAGACGCCCGACCGGCACCCACCACCTTGGCCGCCCGGCTGCGCCATCTGGGACCCGGATTCGTGCTGTCCGCCGCCGTCGTCGGCTCCGGCGAACTGATCACCACCACCTCCCTCGGCGCCAAGGCCGGTTTCGCGCTGCTGTGGCTGGTGGTGGTCTCCACCGCGGTCAAGGTCTGGGTACAGATGGAGCTGGCCCGCTGGACGATCCTCAACGGCCGCACGGCGCTGGAGGGCTACCGGGATGTCGGCCCCCGCATCGGCCGCCTCAGCTGGATCAACTGGCTCTGGATCGGCATGGACTTCGCCAAGATGTTCCAACGCGGCGGCATCATCGGCGGTACGGCCGCGGCCTGTTCGGTGCTGTGGCCGGTCATCGGAGAACCACTCGGTACGGCCTCCCTGACACTGTGGGCCTTCGTGGTCACCCTCGTCACCATAGGACTGCTCCAGTCCGGCAGATACGGCCTGGTGGAACGCGCCTGTGTGGTATCCGTCATCGTCTTCACGCTGGTCACCGTCAGTCTCGCGGTGAGCCTGCCCGGTACGGAGTTCGGCTACGGCGCGGGCGACCTCGGTGGCGGCTTCAGCTTCGAGATCCCGGCAGGCACCGTCGGCATCGCCCTCGCCGTCTTCGGCATCACCGGTGTCGGCGCCGACGAGATGACGACCTACACCTACTGGTGCCTGGAGAAGGGGTACGCCCGCTGGACCGGTCCCGACGACGGCAGCGAGGAGCGCGCCCGGCGGGCCGCCGGCTGGATCAAGGTGATGCGGATGGACGCACTGACCGGCCTGGCCGTGTGCGTGCTGTGCACCCTGTCCTTCTACGTGATCGGCGCAGCCGTGCTGCACCCCCAGGGACTCGTCCCCGAGGGGAACCAGATGATCTCGACGCTGTCGCGGCTCTACACGGACACCATGGGCCCCTGGGCCGAACACGTCTTCCTCCTGGGCGCGTTCGCGGTCCTCTTCTCCACCCTCATCGGTTCCACGGCGTCCGTGCCACGGCTGTGGACCAACACTCTCGGGCTGCTCGGCGTCATCGACTGGACCGACGTCCGCGCCCGTACCCGCACCATCCGCATCCTCACCTGGACCCTGCCGCTGGTGTGGACCTGCTTCTTCCTCTGGGTCCAGTCCCCCGTGCTGATGGTCCAGATCGGCGGGATAGGCGGCGGCGTCTTTCTGCTCGCCGTGGTCGTCGCGGTCTGGAAACTGCGCTACACAGGCGTGCCGAAGCGCTTCCGCACCAACCCCTGGCTGACCGCGGCGCTGGTCCTCAGCAGTCTCGCCATCCTCTGTGTCGGCGTCTACGGAATTCTGGAGACGGTGGGCGTGGTGACGGCGGAATAGCCGGGTGCGACCGGCGCGGCAGCGGTGCTCCGGCCGCCGGCAGGGCGCGCCCGCCGTCCCACGCCCCGGGGGGCGCGCCTCACACCTCCAGGCTCGTCTCGATCCGTCGCAGTTGATGCCGGGCCATGGCGAGGTTGGCCTTGGCCGAGTCCAGCGCTATGTAGAGGAAGAGGCCGTTGCCGCTCTTCGCCTTCAGCAGGCGGATCAGGTGGTACTGGCTGCCCAGGGTGATCAGGATGTCCTCGATCTCGTCCTCGATGCCCAGATGCTCCATCGTGCGCAGCTTGGCCCGTACGACATCCGTGTTCCCGGCGGCGGCGACCTCCAGATCGAAATGCTTGCCGCCGCCCAGGGTGCCCAGCGCCATACCGCTGGTGTAGTCGACCAGGGCGACCCCGATCGCGCCGTCGATGCTGCTCATCGCTTCCTTGAGGGAAGCCTCGGTGTTGGACATGGTGATGTGCTGTCCTTTCGTCGGTTCGTCACGTCGGTGCGCCTTGTCGGTTCGTCGCCCGTTGCGGTGTCGGTGGTTGGTCCGCTCGCGTCGTTCACTCCGTGGTGCGTCGTGCGGAGTCCTCCGGAGCGGGAGCGTTGCGGCGGCGCCGTTCGAGGGGCAGGCGGCGGCGTTCCAGCTGCGGTCTGCTGTCGGACGGTGCTGGTGGCTCGGCGGTGGAATGCTCAGCCGGGAAGGACCGGGGCTCGGCCAGCAGGGCGCCGATACGCCCTGCTGCGCGACGCCCTTCCAGGTGCAGCCGGCCGACGTTGATACGGTCGTCCGCGAGGAGCGTGAGCACGGCGGTCGGCCCGGCCGCGTAAGTGGCGACGTATCCCAGCTCCCCATGCAGCAGCAGTTCACGGAAAGCGCCGCGTCCCGTCGCCTCGTTCATCCGGAACGCCAGCCCGAGCGCGGCGGCGGTCAGCGCGGCCAGCGGCTCCGCTTCCGGCCGCCGGCCGTCCTGGGCCCGTGCCAGGTCCTCGGCCAGGACGAACCCGTCCACGGTCGCCGCCAACGCCCCGCCGACCTGAGGGACCCTGGCCCGTAACGCGCGCAGTTCCTCGGTCACGGCCGCCTCCGCCGCCATGAGCACTCTCCTCTCGGCACGCTGACGGAATCCCCTGATCACCACGCCTCCAGTGCGTCCCTGAGCCGGCGCAGCAGGGCGACGTCCGGATCCGTGAACTCGTGGCCCGGCGCCACGCCTGCGCTCGGCCCGCCACCTGCGGTGGTCTCCTGCTGCGGGCCCTGTGCGGGGGAGGCTTCCTGCGGTGGGGGGTGCGCCGGGGCGGGAGGGGGCTGTCGCCCGTGCGGCTCCGGGCCGACGGGCAGCGCCGGGACAACCAGCCCCCCGGCCGCCAGCCGGCGCAGTTCCACCAGGAGGTGGAAGGTGGGCCGGCCCAGTATCCGGGCGATGTCGGTGGCGGTACGGGCCCCGTCGGCCAGCCGCAGTATCGGCAACTGGCGATCCGGCACCTTCGGCGCGACCGGTGCGGTGGGGACAGGAGGCAGGACATCGACACGGGCGTCGGGCCAGATGCGGTCCAGGAGCGCCAGGCGGCGTGCGGTCTCGCGTTCGACGGCCGTCGGTGGGAGGCCCCGGGGTGCCCCGAGCCGGTCCCGTACCCCGCGCCGGAAGCGCCCCGCTCCGCCACCGGTCGCCAGCACGAAGAACGCCGCGTCGTACAGGGCAGTACGCCGGCACAGGTCCAGTACTCCGGCGGGTACGAGCCCGCAGGCCACGAGGTGCTGCGCCACGCCTCCCTCCCGTCCCGCCCGCGAGAGTGCGGCCTCCCAATCGGCCTGCGACAGTGGGCAACACCGGGTCAGCAGCAGTTCCAGCCCCGTCGCCGCCCCGCTTTCCGCGTGCACGACCTCGCCGTCGACGAGGAAGAGGGTGCCTGCTGCCCGTGTGAAGGCGCCGGTGGCACGCTCCGCCGCGAGACGGTGCAGCATCGAAGGGGCACGGCCGGGCGCGCTGCCGGTTTCTTCGGGGGTCCCGTCCCGAGGGTGCTCGTACGGCATCCGGCGGTCGGGCACGCGGCGCTCCGTCCGGGAGTGCTCCGGTACGGAGCGGGCCGACAAGGATCGCCGCTGCGCCCGGAGGAGAGGCACGGCATGTCTCATCAGAGCACCATCCGCTCGGCTATCTCCGCCAGCCGGATCCGCGCCAGCGCGAGATTGCCCTCGTCGCGGGCGAGCCACAGATGGAGGAAGACGGTGCCGTCGAGGGCACCGGTCACGAAGCGCAGCAGGTGGTAGCTGTCGCTGTTCGTCGCGATGATGTCTTCGACGGCCGGTGCCGTCCCGGGGTGGTGCGCAGCCGGAGCGGGGGCGGGCGCCTTCGCCGTGGTGGGGGGCGAGGACTCGGCCGGCACGGCGGCGAGCGGGCCGAGGGAGCGGTATTCGGCGACCATCCTGGCCAGTTCTGCCGTCTCGCAGGCAGCCGCCTCCCCGTCTCCGCCGGGGGGTTCTCCGGCCAGGCCGAGCGCGAGCCCGCTGATCCAGTCGACCACAGCGGCACTGCGCGCGCCGGGCAGGCGCATCGCCTCCAGGAGGCATTCATCGATTCCGGGCACGCTGCACTCCCCTCCTCTGCGCGGCACACCGCTTCCTCATCAACACCGCCCGGCCACGGACAGTGAGGCTCAGACTACGCATACGCATGCGAGCTGGCGCGCGTTCCGGCATTTTCCGGGGGAACATGCCAAGACCATATGGAAATTGATCACATTGCTTTGCCTATCGACCGTTTCAGTTATGAAACTGACCGAGTTTGAGCGCAATACCGCTCTGCCCCTTCGGGGGACTCGCCCATCCGGGAGCCACCGTCTCGAAGATCCGGCTGACGCTCGAAACCCGCAACGGGAGGCAGCCGACGAGCAGTTGGTAGCGTGCGCGTCCTGTTGCGGTGGCAGACTGCGTCCAGGATTTCGAACTCGGGGACGAACATGGCGAACAAGCGGCGCGCCTGGCAGTGGGCCGGTGGCATATGGCTGGTACTGGTGGCGGCGGGAGGAGCAACCACACTGGCGCTCGACCCCGGCAGCAGCCCGGCCGCGGACGACGGCTCACACGACGGCCGGCCCTCACCCCGCCCCCTGACGGGAGGTCCGCGCGTACCGGAAGGCTGTGCGGACGAGGCGGAGAACGCCCGACGGCAGGCCGGGCCAGGCGAAGGCTACGCCTACCTGTGCGTCACGTCTCGGCAGGACTCCGAGGTGAGCCGCTCGGCCGAGCCCGGCAGTCCCCTCCCGTGGTGAGTCGGTCGGCAGGGTCCGGGCGGCTCGCGCGCCAGGTCGCGGTGATAGGACGGGAGAGAACACCTGCCCGCCGAGGAAGGGTCACCCTCATGCATTTCCGGTCCGTCGACATTCCCACTCCGGACGGCACGGCTGACGCCTACGCCGCCTGCCCCGAGGAGGACGGCAGCTACCCCGCCGTGCTCTTCTACATGGACATCATCGGGCTGCGGCCGGTGATCCGGGAGATGGTCACCGAACTGGCCTCGCACGGCTACTACGTCCTGGCGCCCAACGTCTTCCACCGGCACGGCCGCGCTCCCGTCGTCGAGGTGCCCGACCTGAGCAAGGCCGAGGACCGGGAAGCGTTCATGGGCCAGGTCCTCCCGCTGCTGGGGTCACACACCAGCGAGCACGCCGTCCGGGACGCCGGTGCCTACCTCGACTTCCTCGCGCGGCAGCCGCAGGTACGCGACGGCAAGGCAGGGGTGACCGGTTACTGCATGGGCGGCATGCTGGCCCTGCGCGCGGCGGCCGCGTACCCGGAGCGGGTCGGCGCAGCGGCCGGCTTCCACGCCGGCCATCTCGTCACCGACGCGCCGGACAGCCCGCACCGCCTCGTGGGACAGCTCTCAGCCCGGGTGCACCTCGGCCACGCCGAGCACGACGCCTCCATGACGCCGGACGACGTGGCGGCGCTGAACAAGGCACTGGACGAGGCCGGAGTCGACTACACGTCCGAGGTCTATCCGGGTACCTCCCACGGCTTCACCATGGCCGACACCGCCGCCTTCGACCCGGCGGCCCTGGAGCGGCACTGGGACCGGCTGCTGTCGCTCTTCTCCGAGACGCTCCAGGAGGGCTGACCCGGTGGACCGTACGCGGCTCGGGCGCAGGCGGCCCCGAGTCAGGCCTCGGCCGGCTGCCGAGGGGCGAACGCCCTGGCGTACACCAGGGTGACCAGCACCAGCGCCATCGGGACCAGCATGGCGACGCGGTGGTTCCAGATGTCGCCCAACACGCCCACCAGCGGTGACCCGATGAGGAAGCCGACGTAGTTGAAGACGTTGAGCCGTGCGACGGCGGCGTCCGAGGCGCCCGGGAAGAGCCGTCCCGCCGCGGCGAAGGTCTGCGGTACCAGGACGCACAGTCCGAGTCCCAGCAGGGTGAAGCCGAGCATCCCCGTCCACGCTCCGGGTGCCGCCGCCACGGTGCCGAAGCCGAGCGCCGCCAGCAGCGCCCCCGCCCGCACGACGGCCGCGGCTCCGAACCTCCTGACTCCCAGGTCTCCCAGCGAGCGGCCGATCAGGGTGGTCGCCATGTAGACGTTGTACGGAACGGTGGCCAACTGCTCCGAACTGCCCAGCACGTCCTGGAGGTACTTCGCGCTCCAGTTGGAGACGGTGGAGTCTCCGATGTACGCGAAGGTCATCACCAGGCACAGCGGCAGCAGCACACGGAACGCCACCGCCGCCTCGGCGGCGTCCGCCGTTGCCGCGCCCTTGGCGTCCCCGGTCGACGGGCCCGGCACGGCGTCCACGTACCACCGGCTGCCCAGCAGCGCGACGGGCAACAGCACAGCGGTCACCGGCAGATACGAGACGAGCAGCGACAGCTGTCCGTGCGCCCCCAGCCACGCCAGCGTCGCCCCGAAGATCCCGCCCAGGCTGTACGCGGCGTGGAAGCCCAGCATGATGCTGCGCCCATAGGTGCGCTGGAGGCTCACCCCGAGCATGTTCATGGAGGCGTCCAGCGCGCCGACGGAGAGCCCGAACACCCCCAGTGCGACAGCGAGTTGCGTCATCGTGTCGCCCGCGCCGACTCCCAGCAGCGACAGCAGCACCATGGGCTGCGCCCACCGGAGCACCACGCTCGGCGGCAGCCGCCTGACCAACTGCTCGGCGCCCACACTCCCGACGCCCGCGAGCACCGGCACCGCCGCGAGAAAGACGGGCAGCAGGGCGTCCGACACTCCGTACCGGTCCTGCACGGCGGGGATACGCGTCACCAGCAGTGCGAAGGCGACACCCTGCGCGAAGAAGCTGAAGGCGAGCGCGGCTCTGCCATGGCGTATCCGTGCGTCCGTCATGGCCGGACAGCGTATGGCGCCCAGCTACCCGCCGGTAGACGGATCAGGGCACGAATTCCGGGGCACGGGCGTGGGTACGGGCGTGGGCGCGTTGTCGTCGTCGCGTACGACCCTCAACCCGCTGTCCCGGGACTCCAGATGCCCGAGGCGAGATCGTCGAAGTGGCCCGCCCAGACGCGTTCCGGGTCCGCGAAGGGCAGCGGGTCGTATGTACGCAGGTCCAGGACGAGGTTGTCGGCGACCCAGTAGGTGGCGTCCGGATGCGCGTCCTTCGCCTCGACGCGCCAGCGCCGCAGATCTCGATGGAGCCTGTACAGCAGATATGTGTAGGTCTCCACGTCGCGGTGTGCGGGCAGCACCTGTTCGAGACCCTCGTCGACCTCGTGCACGATGCCCGTGCGGCCGTCGAGCAGGAGATCGCCGTACCCGAGGAAGTCCAGGTGGAAGAGGTCTTCGAGCGGTGCGGGCAGCCCCTGGACCGCACGCAGTTCCTCGGCCACCTCGGCCCAGTGCGGATCCTCGTCGAGCGGGACGCGGCAGCGCGACGACCCGTCCTTCCAGAAGTCCGGGCTCACACCGCCCGCCGGTATCCCCACCTCGCTGAGGAAACGGCGGGTCGGTCCGTGCGCCATACGCGGGTGGAGCAGACGGGAGGGGATCCGCAGCAGCCCCTCCGCACCGAAGACTTCCTCGAGCACGGGGCGCGTCAACCGCACCCGTGGACGGCAGGGCTCCCGGGGCGGTACGGCATCCGGTCCGGTGAGCCCCGCCAGCCGCACATGGGCGGGCAGCCGCTCCGCGACATAGTCGGCGGGCCCCAGCCGTTCGGACACGGGCCAGCCCGCCATGACGGCGACGGCCTCCCGATGGTGCGCGGCGACGCCGCCCGGCGAGGTGGGCAGGCAGTCGGCCGCCGCCTTCGCGAGGCAGCCGGGACGCAACTCGTACGCCGGGATGCCGGGCTCTGCGGTGGGCAGACAAGCGGCTGCCGCGTCCACCGCCGCGGCAGCCGCCTCGGGATCGTCCGGGCGCCGTGCGCAGTGCAGCAGCCGCCATACGGACTCGGTCATCGGCCCCTGGGCGAGGGAGAGCGTGGCCGCCGCGTCCCGGGCCGGTGCGCCGAGACCGTCGAGCCAGGCCTCGCACACCCGCTCGGCCGAGGACGCGTGCCGGGCACCGGCCGGGCCCCGCGCCCTGGCCGCGACGGCTGCCAGCCCCACGTTCGGGTACGTCTCGGCCGGGGCGAAGGGCGAGGCGCCGGGCACGGTGGTCTCCTCCGCCCCGTACCAGGCGTCGAAGGCAGCGCGTTCAGTGAGGCGCGGGTCGTCCAGGTCGAGCACCGCGTGCCGGGTGTGCCCCAGCAGCTGCCGGTCGCGGGTTTCCACCAGCACCCGCACGTCCGGGAGCTGAGCGAGCGGGCGGACCAACTCGTCGGCCACTCGCGCGGGTTCCGCGCAGGCGTCCAGTCCGGCGATCGTGACGGTCACCGGCCCGCCGCGTCGGACGATCACGGCGAGCAGTGCCCGGCAGTGGGGATCGCCGGGAGCGGCCCCACCGTCGCCGCCCGACGCGGGCCCGCCGGGAGCGTCCTCGTCCCGAAGGCCGTCGGGCTCCGCTCGGCCGGCCCCGGTGAACTGGGTGTACAGCGCACGAGCGCACTCGGGCAGCTCGCGGCCGGCGGCGGAGATCGCGGCCTCCCGGACGGGAGCCCCGAAGGCGGTGGGGCCCGACCAGTCCCGGCAGGAGGAGTCCGTGAACCAGGCCAGTAGCCGCGTCTTGCCGACCCCCGAAGCGCCCGTCACCACACATACGGCGGGCCCGCACAGATCGCCGCGCCAGCGCAGCAGAGCCTCCCCCGCGAGCCCACGTCCCGCGGTGAGCGCGGCGAGGGGACGCGGCGGGTCGTGCGTCTCCACCGCCGGGAGCCCCGGGAGCCAGGGGCAGGCCTCCGGGTCCGCGTAGTCGGGCGCCGAGGGCAGCGCGCCGGTACGCTCCAGCAGTTGGACGGCGAGGGGCACATGTTCCGTACGCACACGAGCGGCGTGCTCGACGGTCGCGGCGGCGTTCGCACGCCGGCGTTCGCGTACCTCCTCCGCCCGCGGACAGTCGCGGTGCCCGGTGACCCGGTGCGGCCCTCCGTGGTCCTCGGTCAACTCCTCCAGATCCGCGTGGAAGGCGTCCTCCGCCTCCCCCATCACCCGCACGAAGGTCTCCAGGACCCGGGCCTGCGCGGCAAGGTGGCGCGCCTGGGTGGTGTCCGCCGCACGGGAGCCGGCGTCCCGCGCGGCACGGGCGAGAGCCGCGTACCGCTCCAGCGGGAGGTCGGGCCATTCCAGCCCGACGACGCGGAAGGCCGCGTACAACCGGCCGGGCAGCCTTGGCGGCACGGGGAGGGAGATCATGAGGCCGTACTCTAAGTGCCGCCTGTGACAACGCCGTACACGAGCCCTGACCCGACGGGCCCTGACCCGTGTACGGCGTCGACCGGGTGAGACGCGTGGACGCCAGGGCGTCCACGCGCCCGGAGGGTTCCCGGAGACCGGGTGGCAGGGGTTCGGCCCCGGGTGTCAGCGGTTCGGCCGGGCGGAGCTCACCTCGGCGAGCGCGGAGTCGGGGTCACGTTCGAGCGCGACGTCACCGATGCTGACCGTGCCCACGAGTTCCTCGCCGTCCACGATGGGCAGACGGCGGACCGCGTGCTCCCGCATCAGGTGCACGGCCTCGTCGATCCCCGCGTCCGGCGCGCAGGTGACCACCTCGCTGCTGCACACGTCCTGGGCGCTGGTGGAGTCGGCGTCCCGGGCGTCGGCCATCGCGCGGACGACGAGGTCCCGGTCGGTGACCACGCCGCGAAGATGGTTCTCCTCGCTGACCACCACCTCGCCGAAGTCCTCGTCCCGCATCAGGCGGGCCACATCGGTGAGCGCGGTCTGCGGGGTGACGGTGATCGGATCGGCCGTCAGGATGTCGCGGATCCGCTGGGCCATCTCGTTCTCCTGACTGGTTGCGCTGCAGTGCGCGGCGACGCGCCGCCGCCGCGGCCGGTCCTCGCCACCCGTGCGTTGCCAGCGGTGCGGCCGCCTACACGTTCCGCCGGTGTCCGACGTCGTCCCCGCGCCTCCGGGCCGCTCCCGGAGTGCGGAGGCGGCGAGCAGCGCCCAGCCTGGAGACAGGAGCAGCGGAACGGGTGGGCGCGGCGCGAGGTGTGAGAGCCCGACCGGGACACGAGGACGGGATGGGACGGGACGATGGCACGGCTGCTGATCGACGGGGACGACCTGGTCGTCCGGCCGGCATGGTGGGAGAGGATCGCCACCGGGCACGGCGAGATACGGATGCCCCTGTCCGACGTTTCCCGGATCGGCGAGGCATCCGCATGGTGGCGCCCGATGCGGGGCGAGCCGCAGCGGACCAGCTATCTTCCCGGCCTCTCGCACCTGGGGGTGTGGCGGCACGGGGAGGGTCGGGATTTCATCGCGGTCCACCCCTGGAGGCCGGTCGTGGTCGTCGAAACCCGCGGACAGGCCCCGTTCGACCGAATCGCGATCTCGGTGCCCGACGCCCATGCCGCCGCGGACCTCCTCCCGGCCGACAAGCATCAGCGCCCCTGGGGTCACACCCCCGTACGCGCGGACTGACGAGGCGGACCGACGAGAGGGAGACAGGCGGTGCCCATGGCCGGTACGACAGGAGACGACAGGCCGACTCGGCTCCGGGGCGAGCGCGGACATCGCGCGGTGCCGCACACGGCTGACGTACGCATCGAGGCGTGGGGCACCAGCCGGGAGCAGTGTCTTGCCGAAGTGGTGCTCGGCATGGTCGAGAGCTTCGCCGACCTCTCCCGGGCCGAGGCACACTCCGTACGGCAGCTACGTGTGACAGGCCGTGGTGATGAAGACCTGCTGGCCACGCTGCTGGACGAGGTCGTCTTCCGGCTGGAGGTGCACGGCGAGGTGCCGGTGCACCTGCGGGTGGAAGCCGTCGGCGAGGTCCTGGACGTACGGGCGGCCGTGACGGATCTGGGAAGGGTGCCGATCACCGGCGCGCCGCCGAAGGGGGTCTCCTTCAACGAGCTGCGGCTGGCGCCGGACCCGTACGGCTGGTCGTGCGCGGTGACGGTCGACGTGTGAGCTGTCTGATCCGCTGACGTGCGAGCTGCCTGATCCGCTCTTGCGCCGGTCCGGTCAGTGCCGGTCGGTTCCGGTCAGTTCGGGCGCCTCGGCCGGGCGCGGCCGAAAGACGGCCCGGCCGCCTGGTCGTTCGTCGTCCGGCCGCCTATCCCTTGACCACGCCGACGGGTACCAGCCGCGCCACCTTGCGGCACAGCCCGGCGCCCTCGCTCGCCTCCACCACCGCGGCGACGTCCTTGTAGGCCTCCGGTGTCTCTTCGGCCAGGCTGCGGGGCGACAGCGGGCGGACCGCGATGCCGTCCGCCTCCAACCGCGCCCGCAGCTGCTTGCCACCGACGGTCCGCGCGGCCTGGTGCCTGCTGAGGGAACGGCCGGCGCCATGGCAGGTGGAGTGGAAGGCGTCTCCCCCGGTGACACCGGTGAGGACGTAGGAGGCGGTGCCCATGGTGCCGGGGATCAGCACCGGCTGGCCGACGCCGCGCAGGTCCTCGGGAAGCTCCGGGTGCCCGGGCGGAAAGGCACGGGTGGCGCCCTTGCGGTGCACGCACAGCCGCTGCTGCTCCCCGTCGACTGCGTGCGTCTCGATCTTGGCGAGATTGTGGGACACGTCGTAGACCAGGCCGAGTCGGACACCCGCCGCACGATGGAAGACCCGCCGCGTCGCCTGGGCGAGCAACTGGCGGTTCGCACGGCCGTAGTTCGCCGCGGCAGCCATCGCTCCCAGGTAGTCACGGCCCTCCGGGGAGTCGACCGGGGTGCAGGCCAGCTGCCGGTCCGGCACCTGGATGCCGTACCTGGTCATGGCGCTGTCCATCGCCCGTACATGGTCGGTGCAGATCTGGTGGCCGAGCCCGCGCGAACCGCAGTGGATCATCACGCACACCTGGTCCCTGACGAGCCCGAAGGCGGAGGCGACCGATTCGTCGTAGACATCGGCGACCTGCTGGACCTCCAGGAAGTGGTTGGCGGAGCCCAGGCTGCCCACCTGCACGAGTCCGCGCTCGCGTGCCCGCTCGCTCACCTGACCCACATCCGCGGCGGCCACTGCTCCGCCGTCCTCGCAGCGGCGCAGATCCCGCTCCTCGCCGTGGCCCTGGTCCACCGCGTAGCGCGAGCCGCCCTCCAGGACGGCTTCCAGTTCGCCGGGGCCGTCGGGCTCCCAGACCCCACCCGGGCCCGCACCGCGCGGAATCGTCCGGCCCAGCCCGTCCATGACCTCCTGCAACGCCGGCTCCAGCGCCTGCCGGTCGCAGTCGGCCGCCAGCAGCCGCACCCCGCAGGAGATGTCGAACCCCACGCCACCGGGCGAGATCACCCCGCCGTCGGCGACGTCGGTGGCGGCCACTCCCCCGATGGGGAAGCCGTAGCCCCAGTGGATGTCGGGCATGGCATAGGAGGCTCCGACGATGCCCGGGAGCGTTGCCACGTTGACGACCTGCTCCAGCGACTTCTCGGCGTCCCGCAGCAGTTCCCGGGACGCGAAGACCACTCCGGGAGCCCGCATCCCGTCCTGAGGGTCCAGACGGAAGCGGTAGGGACCCTCCTGCACATACTCCCTGACGTGCTCCATCGCAGCCTCCTGATCGGCCCGCGGCTGCGGCTCGTCCACGCCCCCACAGCCTCGGCAGCCCCACGGGGTTACCAAGCCGTGCCGGAACACACCTCGGCGGCACGGGGCGCGTACGCACGAGTAGACACGCGGACCCGGTTTCGCCTCGCACTCCGGCGGCGACCCGTCGGGGAGACGCCATCCACGTTCCGTGTCCGACCGCTTTTTAGTGAGACCACCATGTTCGCCGCGTACGAAGCCGTGCAGCCGACCGGCCGGGAACCCGAGCCCCCCACGCCGGGTCCAGGACCGGGGCCGCCCGCACCCGGGCCGGGGCCGGTGCCCGGGCCGGAGCCCCCGTCGGAGCCCGACCCGGTACCGCCCGAACCGCCTCGCCCGGGGCC